>JAUWNN010000221.1 GCA_030612625.1 Caldifarciminota bacterium | reverse complement strand
CGCCGATCAGCGGAAACCAGGGCTCAGGCACCATCTTCTTTTCCCACTGCAATCTCAGAAGCCGGTTCTGTCAGAACTATGACATCTCTCAACTCGGTCATGGCCACCCGATTTCAGCCGAGCAGCTTGTTGATACCATGCTCGAACTCCAGGACCAAGGCGCCCACAACATCAACCTTGTTACTCCAACCCACTACTCGGACCAACTGATTCCGGTCCTGGAAAAGGCCCGACCCGGACTCAAGATACCGGTGGTGTGGAACTCCAACGCCTATGAGAAAGTCGAAACGATTCGCCGTCTTGAAGGCCTGGTCCAGGTCTTTCTTCCCGACCTCAAATACTATTCAGACGAACTGGCCCGCAACTGCTCTTCTGCGCCGGACTACTTCAGATATGCGAGCGCGGCGACAACCGAGATGGCTCGCCAGGTAGGCACAAACCGGTACAACCGGAACCGTACACTTGCCCAAGGCATCATCATCCGCCATCTGGTCCTTCCCGGCCACACCGGTGACACCAAGCACATCCTTGACTGGATAGCCGGAAACCTGGGCACTGACATCCAAATCAGCCTCATGGCCCAGTATCATCCGGTCTATCACGCTGCCGAGCTTCCCGGGATGAACCGGAGGCTGTTCCCAGAAGAATACCAGGACGCAAAACAGCACTTGCTCAAGCTCGGTTTCAGCGAAGGATTCACCCAGGACCTCTCGTCTGCGTCCGGCGACTATACCCCGGACTTCAACCGGCCCGAAATCTGACCCGGCTTCTGCAATAGATGTACGAGAAGGTCTCAACCCTGCCCGAAAACCGATATAGGATTGGCCACGAAAGCACGAAATCCACGAAACAGAAGTAACCGCAGATGAATACCGATGAACGCAGATTCCTCTCCGGACCCTATCTGTGCAATCTGCGTAATCTACGGTTCAGCCGTTTCCTGTCTTCGTGGCACTATTTCGGTTCTTGGGACCTGCCCTGCTGTTGACTTCAGATGTGCCGACCCTAGAATTGCCCGTCATGTGTGGCGTGCTCGGCCTGTTCCGAACCAGACCGGTCAGCACTGACCTGGTTGAAGGACTGATTGCGCTCCAGCACCGGGGCCAGGACTCAGCCGGCATTATCACCTCGGACATCACCTTTCATCTCAAGAAAGGCAACGGCACCGCAGGCACGGTATTCAATGAAAAGAACCTGGCCCGGCTCACCGGCAATATCGGCATCGGCCATGTCCGGTATCCGACCGCCGGTCCGGGCTCGGACGAAGACGCCCAGCCTTTTTATGTGAACTCGCCGTTCGGTATCGCCACAGCCTTCAGCGGCAATCTAACCAACTACTTCAAACTCAGACGTGAACTGACAAAGCGCGATTTCCGCCAGCTCACCAGCTTCTCGGACGCCGAGCCGATTCTCAACGTGTTTGCCGATGAGTTGGGCAAGACCAACCTGGACAAGTTCAGCCCGGAATCGGTGTTCCGTGCGGTCAAAGGAACTTTCAGGCGGGTTAAAGGAGCCTACTCGGTTGTTGCCCTAATCCAGAACAAAGGCATGCTTGCGTTCCGCGACCCGTACGGAATCAAACCTCTGGCATTCGCCCGCCAAGGCCCGGAGTTCATGTTCGCCTCGGAAAGCGTTGCTTTCAACCGGCTGGGCTTTGCCCGGTTTCGGGACGTCGAGCCTGGCGAAGCCGTGTTCATTGACACCCGACGCCGGGTCCACTCCAAACAGGTGCTGCCTGCGAAACTCCAGCCCTGCATATTCGAATACGTTTACTTCGCCCGTCCTGACTCGGTCCTTGACCGAATCGAAGTATACGAAGCCCGGCTCAGGCTCGGGGAAAAGCTTGCCGCCGAAGTGGCACGCCACCACGTGCACCCGGACCTTGTCGTCCCGATTCCGGACACTGCCCGGGCCGCGGCCAACTCTCTGGCCAGGGCCCTGAATGTCGAGCTCCGCGAAGGCCTGATAAAAAACCGGTACATCTTCCGCACCTTTATAATGCCCGGCCAGAAGAAACGGATGTTCTCCGTCCGGCAGAAACTGAACCCGGTCCGCTCTCAGATTAAGGGCAAGGACGTCCTGCTCGTGGACGACTCGATAGTGCGCGGCACAACCTCAAAGGAAATTGTCCAGATGGTGCGAGAAGCCGGAGCCCGCAAAGTATACCTTGCGATTACCGCCCCACCCCTGCGCCATCCCTGCGTCTACGGCGTTGACATGATGACCCGGGGTGAGTTCGTGGCCAAGCGCCACTCGGTTCAGAAGATTCAGCAGCTCGTCGGTGCGGACGCACTCGTTTACCAGACTTACGACGGCCTGGTCAAAGCGGTCCGGGGCAAAGAAACCGGACGCCGGTTCTGCACCGCCTGCTTCACCGGAACCTATCCAACCGGCATCACCAACAAGGACCTCATCCGAATGGAGCGGGAACGTCGCAAGTGGACAAACCAGTGAACCACGGTTCCTGGCTTTTCCGCATCTTTCCTGCCTTCTTTCTTGCTTCCATCGCACTGGCCCAGCCGACACCGCCTCAGCAAATCCAGGCGTGCGACAACCCGGGCGATGACGGCAATGCGATTCTCATCACCTGGGAGCAGATAGAAGCCCCTGACCTGACCGGCTACGAGATATTCAGGCAGGCACAAGCCGACACCTGGACCAGGGTGTCTTTTCACGGACCGGTGGCGCATAAGTTCACTGATGATGAGGTTACTGATGGGGTCAAATACCGCTACAAGCTCATTGCGGTTTACCCTGGGGCCAATGTCGAGTCAGAACCGACCAACTGGGTTACAAGTTCGCCCCAGTGGTTCAATCCGAGTACGCTTGGCGCGCTCATCGCGACTATCGTCTTCACCGCATTGCTGTTCTTATTCACGGCTCGCGCCCGCCGGGGAGCAAAGCTTTTCATCCGCCGCATCTCAGGTCTGGATGCGGTCGAAGAAGCGCTCGGTCGAGCTACTGAAATGGGCCGGCCGGTCCTCTACGTTCCTGGTCTTTCGACCATCGATGACATCGCCACTATTGCATCAATGAACATCCTCGGTGAAGTCGCTAAGAAAACCGCCAAGTTCGGCACCCAGCTTATCGTACCAACGGCCGACCCGATTGTCTACACTGTCGCCCAGGAAACTGTCAAGGAAAGCTACACTACTGCCGGCCGGGCCGACGCCTTTAACCCGGGCAGCGTCTATTTCCTCACCAACGAACAGTTTGCCTACGCTGCCGGGGTCGACGGAATCATGGCAAGAGAAAAACCAGGCACTAACTTCTTCATCGGTATGTTCTGGGCTGAATCACTGATTCTGGCTGAAACCGGTGCTACGACCGGTGCGATTCAGATTGCCGGCACTGATGCAATTGCCCAGCTTCCTTTCTTTATTACCGCCTGCGACTACACCCTGATTGGTGAAGAACTCTATGCGGCTTCAGCTTACCTGTCCCGCGAACCACTCCTGCTCGGGGCAATCAAAAGCCAGGACTACGGCAAACTGCTGATTGTCATCCTGCTGGTAGTCTCAACCATCCTGGCCCTGGGCGCCAACATCCCGGTCCAGGACATCTTCTAAAACCGGGACACTTCCCTTTTCCCGGCTCCGGATTCAAAGAAAAGAATCAGGACAGCCGCGGTCAGCAGCACCAGTCCGCCAGTTCGTCGAACTCCTGTATCAGCTCGGCGTTGATGCGCGCGACCTCGGCACGCAACTCGTCCCGGCTGCATGGTGGCTCTGCATAAGGCTGAATCGGGTCACCGACGAAAACCTGAATATCGGTATTAAACAGTTGTTCGACCACCGACAGAAACCCGGTCCAGCATTCGGTCGCCCGGGTCGCGGGGTCTATTTCCTGTTCCAGCCTCAGGTTCCGGATGTACACCGGAGATAAGGGCGGAGATAAGGGGACACAATACTTAATTCTGGCCCTCATCACCATGGGGCTAAACGGTGACGCTAACCGTTTTTCACTCTTCAGATTCCGGCGTAGTCCGCCAGCCACAATCCGTCTACCGCAGACCGGTCATGGCACCGGCCCGGGGTCTTTCGCCTTTTCCTTGCCATTATCCTTCTCGGCCTGGGTTGCAGGAGAAGCTTTGGCCTTGTAGTCAGAGTCGCCGGTGATTTCAGCGGTGTTTTCCTGCATTTGCTTCAGGTGCTTGTGGATTTCGCAGAGCAGAAGTTGCATCGTGTTGGTCTCAAGCCCGTAGTTGACCCATTTGCGCATGCACAGTTCCAGATAGAAAGCAAGCTCAGGGCAAGTCTTGTTCCTGAAGAACTTACCAACTTCGCGCACGAACCAGCGGTAATGGTCAATCCTGGTCAAAGGCAGACCGGCAGCCATCAGCAGCGGCTCGGTAATCTGCCTGAGGGTCTGGTCGCACAGTTTCGGGTCAAGACCGAACAAAGCTGTCGGTTCCTGAGACTGGCGCATCTCATCCAGCACTGTGCTCGCTTCAGGCAAGAGAACGAGCGGTTTCAACAGTTCTTCCATACTGTCCTCCTTTGGAGCCGCATCTTCAAGGCTCCTCATAATATAGTTTCCCGTTTTGGTGAAAATGGACACAAGAATTGTATTCCCGCTGGAAAAGCGACCCAGGGCCGGGTTTGCCCTTTATCCGGGAATGTAACTTTATTGTTACAAAAAGGCCGGGTTTCCGCTGGGAGAGCGGCTCAGGGAGCCGTTCCCAGGTCCCCCTGGGGGCTCTCTCCCTTGCTCTCTGCATCGGACTCTCGCTCGGTCTGTGCCCGGACCTCTGTCACGGTCTCTGGCTCGTTCTCTGCCGCGGACTCTGCTTCGGTCTGTCACCCGACCTCTGTCTTGGTCTCTGACCCGGACTCTGCTTCGGACTCTGCCTCAATCTCTGCGTCGGTCTCTGGCTCGGACTGTGCCGCGGACTCTGCCACGGTCTGAGATATTGTCAAATGTTGTGGATGGAGCTTTGTCGAACGCATCCATGATGCTGTTGTCATGCAGCTTCTTTCATCTCTCCGTCAATGAACTCCACTCCATCAATGACTTTCTCAATGA
>JAUWNN010000059.1 GCA_030612625.1 Caldifarciminota bacterium | reverse complement strand
CCGGGCTTGTCACCACCCGGGCCTGGTGATTGAGGTTCATGAACGGACCGTTGTATCCTGCAACGATATAGCTCCTGTCCTGTATAACGCCTGCCGCGTGCGATTTCCTCGGCACCAGCATTGAAGTTGAAACCGACCACTGGTCCGCGGCCGGGTCGTACGCTTCCACGATGTCGGTATAGGTGCCGCTGAACGTCAGCGCGCCGCCGAATACGAACACCCAACTGTCCATCGCGGTTGATGCCATGCTCCAGCGCGAAGTAGGCATTGATGCGGCCGTGGACCATGAGCCGGCGACCGGGTCATACACTTCGACCGTGTTCAGCGGAGGTTCGGAACCGGTCCAGCCGCCGATAGCGACAATCTTCCCGTTGATTACCGCGGCGGTGAGCCCGGTTCTCCCGGTCGGCATCGGCGCGACCGTGTCCCAGGTTCCGGCAACCGGGTCGAACCGCTCCACAGTGCGCGGATACGACGAACCGGTGTATCCACCCATGACGTAAATGCGGTCATCCAGCGTGACCGCTGCCGGTGTGGTCCGGCCGATGCTCAGGGACGGCATCGTCTCCCAACTGTCTGTACCCGGGTCGTACGCTTCGACCGTTCTCAGGTAATCGCCGTTGTACCCGGCAATCACGTAGAACCTGCCTCCGGCACTCGTCGCACTGAGCCCGTTGCGCGCGGTGGGCATGGCCGCAACCGTGGTCCAGGCATTACCGGTCGGCTCGTACGCTTCGGTTACCGTCAACCTGCCCGCAGAGCCGTAGCCCCCGGCCACGTACAGCGTATCGTTCACCACCCCGCATCCGGCCGACATTCGCGCGGTCGGCATCGGGGTTTTCACTTCCCATTCCAGGGCCGGCAGGTTCGGACCGTACCCGGGCACAACCGCAGGGCCGGAACCGGTGCACACGTTCCCCGACTCATCCAGCAGCGGCTGGTGGGCGAAAGTAACACAGAACAGGAAACCGACAATCACAGCTATCCGCATCAGGACCTCCTCTGGTTTCCCGAATCCTACACCTGCGTTCCCCGGATGTCAATCGCCATGCCGTCCCCTGTGAATACACAGCGATAATGCCATAGGCTAAATACACAGGGAAAATGTCATGCTTGATAGCTTTGGACTAAAGACACGTGTGAGATTTCGGAGTGTGTTCGATGCATGGGCAGTTCCGGCAACACACTACTCATCTCGCGAGGCGCTTGCAGTCGCCTGTCCTGTTCTTCTTCTGCCCGTCTTCCTGCGCACTGGCTTCTTCTTGCCGCACGGGGCCTGTTTGCAGCAAAGGTGGTCGATTTCGACCCCGGTGCTGTTGCGGCCGGCTTTGACTGCGGCCAGCATCGTGGTGCCCGAGCCGCAGAACGGCTCGAGCTTGTTACGGGAGGCCACTGTGCGAAAGAACCTACTTCTTACGTGCGGACCGCTTGGGAACGCGCTTTCGCGGCTTGTCGGAAGCCTTGAACTCAACGGCTGCCCGACCAGCCCCGGACCCAGCCTTGCGTTGAAGGACCTCCACGAAGTTCACCGTTCCGAGAATAACCTTGCCATACGGTCCGTTAGCCGTTGTCTCGGCCGCGACCTGCCGCGCAATGCCGAAGAGGATGAGCGGCGCATTGCCGAACACCATTTGGTCCCGGAGCTTCTTCGGAGCTTGCTCGGCAACGTGAAAGAAACCGACCAGGCTGAAGTGCAGCCTGCAGCGTGAATTGGACCTGGGCGACCCGACCAGGGACACGCGCAACCGGACCATGTAGTCGTGTGGCTTGTTCGGTATCGGATACACGTCCGGGTCCACGACAAGCTCCTCCGCGGCCGGAGTAGCCGGGTTGAAGCCTTGCAGGGCCTCATACTCCAGCTTCTCGATGAAGTAGTTGCTAAGCTGCAGAGGTGGCATGTTCTCGTTCATTGCGACCTCCTGTGTTCACGACCGGCTTGAGCGGCGTGCTGTACTCTCGCGGCCAGCAAGGTTCGGGCAGAGCCGGCCTCATTGACGCGGGTCGTTCGAGCAGGTCAAGCCAATGCGTACTTGCCTCCGCGGGATGCATGTGCAGCGAGACGCGGGCGTCCAGTGCCACGGCGACTTTGGCCAGCGTGAGCAAGGTCGGATTGAACATCGCGCGGAAGAGGCGCGTCACGTATGCGGGTGACGAACCAAGCCGTCTCGCCAGTTCCGCGCGCGTGACACCACGTTCCTCCATCATCCTGCCGACCTCTTCGCCGAAGTCGAAACGCATGGCCTCGACCCAGTACTTCGGGTCCTTCTCGTGGCGGGCCTTCATCTCCCGGAACCACTTGTCTGCCTCAATCATACAAGTATATCCTCCATGATGCACAACTCATACAGCTTGACGACCTTGTCAATCTCCTTATTCAGACGGGCCTTACCCGACCGCTTCGCGCTGCCGTGGGTGCAGACGACAACTCTGCCGGCGTGAAAGAAGCAGTACAGCCGGACACTGGACGAATGCTCCTTCAACTCGTACACCGGTCCCCGCAGATGCCGTACGCTTTCCACGCCCTTGCCCGCCCAGCCGGTTTCGGCAAGCCGCTCGAAGATATAGCCCAGACGCTGCTCTGCCCGCTCCGGCAGGGAACGTAGGAGTTCATACGTTTCGCAACGGCCATTCACCTCAAGAGCGTACACTGTTCTTGCCGACCCGAACCTTACTCGTATCAGCCTCAGCATGATATTAACATATAAGGCAATACAGTCAAGTTCGGATTTCCGCCCGGATGAACAGGAACCGGGTTTCTTTTTCCAGGCGGCGCAGGATTTGTCCGTAGTTAGCAGTTGGATTCAATCTCACTGCGGGATAGCCCATCGCCTGCCAGCATATTGGCCGGCAGCCGATTGTCAACAGATTGCCGGCTAACAGCTATCCGCTTACCGCTGGCCGCAATTCCTGCTGCGGTGTTCCGTGTCCGAAGGGACGGGGAACACCCGTACTAAGACTCAGGCTGGCCGCTGTCGGCCAGCCTGGTATTCGGAATGGAGGTGAGCGGATTTGAACCGCTGACCTCCTGCTTGCAAAGCAGGCGCTCTCCCGACTGAGCTACACCCCCACAAATTGTCTGGATTAAAATAGCCGGTCGTCAACAGGTGTCAAGACTTTCACTCAACCCCATGATGGAGCAGGAACGGATATAACTCTGACTTATGGTACAACTGGGCATAGCTGATGTCAAAACCCAGTTGAACGCCCTTGGCTTCCTGAAACACCCCTGAGAAGTAGTTGAGACGGGTTGTAATGACCACCTGACCCAGGATAAGCCCGGCACCTGCTCCGAGCGACGGCCCGTCAGGCTGCCCGTAAGAAGCTTCCAGACCCAGAGGCAGCCATGGCCAGGGCTGCAACTCAACAATGCCGGCGGTTCGCCAGCCCAGGCCGGGGTACGACTCAACTCCAGACCTGCCCTGGAACATCACTCCACAGTTGAACCACCGAGCAAACGCTTTTCCCACGGCGAAATTCACCCTTAATGGCAAAAAGGTAACGAACTCCGGCCCTGGCTGGCACTGATAGCTGTGGACAAACAGTCCCTGTGTCCGGATGTCGTAGGCATTGCCCGAATCCAGCGAAAAAGCGTAAACTCCTTCCTCCACGCCATCAGTCCAGGTTATGCCAGGGCTGATATCAAGACAGGCGAGAGTGAAACGCCAACCGTCTGTCCAGTACGCCACACCCAGGTCCACGGCGAATCCACTCCCGCCTGTCGCTTTGCGGTATGCCAGTATGCCGTCCGAAGCAAGCACATCCGGCGTCGTGACAAGATACGCCTCAGCCTCCCTTAATTCAGCGTACGCCAGCCCCCGGAGATAGTGCGCGCCCGCGCCCACTGCAACATTCCTGCCCAACGCGGTCGCCACCGCGGCCCCGGCCTTCAGGTACACGTGGCCGAAGGCTCCGGCATCTTCGACCTGATAAGTGCGCCCCAGTTCGTTCCCGAAAAGCGCCAGGTCAAACACCTCCCTGGGGAGGGTCAATTGGCCCGACCCGACCGTCCTGACCGAAGCGGCGAAGTTCTTCCAGCCGAACTCAACCGCAGCCGCACTGCCCTGAGCACGCAAATTAAAACCAGCACGCGGAATCGAACTGAATATGTCATTCTTGGCGTCATCGTCCAGATACGCACCCGTGTATCGGTCATACTGGGCAAAAGAAAGAGAGTTGTTGCCGACTCTCAACCCCAGGTCGAGAAGTCGGCACGAGAAACCAGGGCGCTCGGGATATGCCAGTTGTGCCGGATTGAACTGCAGCGCATCCGGACCTGTGCTCAGTGCCGGATTCAGCAATCCGAACAGGATAATAACCAGCATCAAATTCGTCCCCATTGTTTCACCCTGACCCGCAGCTCGACAAGAACCCCTATCCGCAGATGGTCAGTAGTTCTGAAATTCAGTGTGTCGGTCGGCTCAAGTACCAGGAAAAGCTGGGCCTTGAGCGGACTGCGGCGAAAGAGTGTCGCCTCAAGACTGTCCAGGAAGAACTGCACCACAGTGTCCGACTCTCCCACACAGTTACCCAGATGGTCCAGCCTTCCGGTCGGCACTCCGAAAGGCACCAGTATTTCGTCCACCAGCACATCCGGGTCCGGCGCCGCGGTCGAATCCGGGGCTATTGCCAGCCAGCCGGCAAAGCCCGTTGGGAACTGGTTAGCGACCGAGAGCTTCACTTCACCGCCAACGAGGTGCTCAGCAATCAAGTTACGGTGAGATTGCTGTAGTTGGACGCTTTTTGTCGGCCCTGCCACAGTATCAGATACGAATGCCAGGCGCAAAGGCGTACACATCGCAGCCCGGCCGGCAACCCAGGCACCACTGGTATAACTTCCCCGGCCTGTCATCCTCACAGTATGTTCAAAGATGATGAAGTCGGCACCCGCATTCACCAGGTCGGTAACCCCGAGCACGGATTCGAAGGCCCGAGGCGCACCGAACTCTCCGGCCGGAACAACCAGCAGACGGTCAAGCCTTGCCGCCTCTTCACCGTCCCGGTGTGCCACCAGCCCGAGCTGTAACTCGAGCGGAAAACCGATACTGTTCTCTATATCAAGCATAAGCTCGGCATTCGGCACTCGCAGCCCTTTAATACCATAAGGAATAAGCTGAGGCAGAGTCTCCAGCACCGACGCCGCGTATACGGGCCGCTGAAATTCTCCGGCAATACATACGGGCTTGAGCTGCCGGGTTTCATAGCCGATCACCAGTCCGTCATGCTTGGTCAGGTCCACCAACTCCTCTGAAGGGTCTGGAACTGCAATCACTTCAAAGTCAAGCAGGGAATTCGTTTTGGACCGGTTGTCAATCCGCATGCCACTGAGATCAAACTCAACCACTGTTGAGTGGTGTCCCCGGATGCGATAGTCCTGGCTCTTGCTCAGTTTGGGAACTGTCAACTCGGCGTTGACCGGAACGTCGAAATCGTTGGCAAGCGTGATGCGACACAGCCCCGAAGCCAGAGTCAGACTGTCTATCTTGAACGGCTGAGAACTGCCTGTGGATACCCGACACAGCCGCCGGGCCTTGGCTATCGGAATCCTGACCCGGGCATTCGATACCTGCAATGAGTCAACCATCACCTCAAGCAGGAGTGAATCTGATTTTAGCAGCCTGACCGTATCAGCACCGGTTCCGGCTGAGCCCAGGGAAATCACTACCGACATCGGCGAACAGATATGAACCCCGCCGATGTCTGCTCTGGATGACTGCGTTGTCCTGGGCTGAACATTGCCGAACCGGACTTTGCCAAGAGGCAGACAAATCACCACTGAATCAATAGGAATGCCGGTCTGGTTGCTTAACGTCGTCCGCATGACCCCGAGCATCACTTCTGCGTTCGCGACTCCAGGTAGGCTACATTCGCGCAACAGGGTCATTTCAAACGGAGGAACAGCCTGTTTCAAACCACTGTCCGGAACCGGCATTCCAATCAACTGCTCAAGGCTCATCCCCACATGACCCTTCGGGATGTCTGTGAACATGAAATCGCCCAGCGCAATCCGGCTGGTCTCGTCCACTGAAACAAGGTCAATAACCCCTTCCGGGGTCACTGTGTCAATCGGGAAGTCGCACGCGAAGTTGATGGTGGAATCGGGCTGGACCTGGAACCGCGTTGAGTCAAGGAAATCAACCAGTCGAAACGTACTCTGGTAGAGTGGAATGTTCAAGGTGGTATCCCACCGGGGAAACGCCGGCGGCCGCAGGCAGAAGATGCCAACCAGCACCAGTGAGAGAACTACTAGGACAACTTGATACCCCTTCACCCTCAACTCCTCTTGATAACTGTCAGTGCCCGTAAAAGAAGGCACTGACCAACCAACAATCACCCCCGGTTCTCAGAATTCAAGTCCGACCTGGGTCGGCCTTGGACTCAATCTTATGAGCCGCCGATACCCTGCGAGCGTCCAAGAGTGCCAAATTTTTGAGAGGCGGCATTCTCTGAAACGAACGACTCTTCAGGCGTATAGCAGCCCAAAATCCTATGGTCTGCCGGCGGTCAGTAAAACTTGAGGGGGCCGTTACGAGCGGAGGACTTGGGCGTGGGCTTACAAATCCCAAGAAGGAGGCTAAGATGCCGGCCCCCTGTGCGAATTTTGGCGGACGCTACGTCATGCGAACCGGTGCGCTATTGGTAGCACATTGAATTCGCGCTAGTGCCCATGCAGGTACTGTAACGCTCTGACTTATCCCCCATCAGCGGTTTTTCCTGTTTCCCGTCTGCGCCCAGTACCTGCTTGCACCCGGCGGTAGGTCCGCAACCTTGCTCCCCTTCACTTACGCGAACACGAGAGCGGTACCTTCCTTCCCAACTGCACTACGAAATCTTGTGGACGAATAGAACGGGAAAGGGCAATTGACGGAGGCTGAGACAACGGCGAGAGGCTTAGATGGCAGAGAGACCCTAAGTGATGCGCCTAGGTGAGAGCCATCGGCCATCCCCGCTCTATTCGTCCGTGCGATGCGGCAAGGAGAATTCTAGCCGCGATGCCGGCAGACCATCACTCCAATTTGTCAAAGAACACAAGTCTATTCGAAAATACCGAAGAAGGGAGTGCGCAGAGAGAACCAAATTGAATCGCCAAACGGAGGAACCGAGGATCTGAAAGGCACCCCCTTCTCATGTTTTCTCTTCGGTACTGCAATTACCATTGAGTAAGAAACTGCACCGGTTGTGCCAGTCGCGAGCTTGCCTGACTCGCTCCATAACATTCTATCTGACGGTCTCTTAGAGAAGTGAGCTTGAAGTCGGCAGGCGTGCGACATCACAAGAGAAGGCAATTGCCGTCCGCCTAAGATTCGATACCACAACTGGTTAGGCCGTTGCGACAGAACCGCTGACCCCGCAATACCCCTCCCTACTTGACTTGACTCTGTCAGAGGTCGGGCTATAATAGTTGTTAATGGTCAGCAAGTTATTAAAAGATGTGCTGCGGTTGGTTGAGAACGTAGCTGCTGCACAGGATGTCGGAGTGTATTACGTCGAAATGGCCGGCCGCACCCTTAGGGTGATGGTTGAAATCCCGGGCGGCACCACCCTTGATAAATGCTCTCGCTTTTCTCGCGCCCTTTCAGACGAACTTGACCGCCGAGAAGTATTCGCTGACCGGTACATTCTCGAAGTATCCTCGCCTGGTGTCGAACGGTCCCTGTATCAGCCACGCCACTTTCAAGAAGCTGTCGGCCGGTGCGTATTTGTGCGCACAAACCAGGAAACACATGAGGGCATTCTCAGGTCAGCCGATGAGAACGCAATAACACTGGCATACAAAGAGAATGGAAAAAGAACCGAGGCCAGAATCCGCTACACCAGCATCAAGGTCGCCCGGACCAAAATCACAGACCTCGCACTCTTCGCCGCACGCAAACCAGTAGAGGTGGAACAATGAATAAAGAAATCGCCAATCTGATTGTCCAGATTGCCCGGATAAGGAATGTCGACATCACCTATGTCTGCGAAACACTCCGCACGAGTGTAGTTGCGGGGTTGAAGAGACGTTTCGGTCCTGACACTGAAACCCATGTCGAAATCAATTCTGAAACCGGCGACATCCGTGTCTTTCTCGCCAAGAAAGTAGTCGAACGCGTGGACAATCCGGGTCAGCAGATGTTATTAGAGGATGCTCAGCAGGTCACCTCGTCAGCCGAAATCGGCGACGTGGTCAGAGCAGAGCTGCCGCTCGAAGAAATCGGGAGAATCGCCATCCGCAAGGCCTCGGACGAACTCCTGCTCAAACTGCGCGAGGCCGAACGGACCAAGCTGTATGACGAATTTATCAAGAAGAAGGGCGAAATAGTCACCGGAACTGTCCAGAAGATCGGACGCGAGGAAATAATTATCAATCTGGGCCTGATTGAAGCGGTCCTGACCAACCGGGAGCAATTGAAGTGCGACCACTACCGTCAGGGGCTTCCGATCAAAGCCTATGTCCACCGTGTTGAGAAAACTCCGATTGGGCCCCGGGTGTATATGTCCCGGACCCATCCGGAATTCCTGAGGAAGTTGCTTGCCCGTGAAGTCCCGGAGATAAAGGAAGGCGTCGTGGAGATTAAAGGCATCGCTCGCTCGCCTGGGATCCGAAGCAAAGTTGCGGTGACTTCGCTCGACGACAAAGTGGATCCGGTTGGTGCCTGTGTTGGCTACCGGAAATCAAGAATCGAGAATATCGTCAAAGAGCTCTCGGGTGAGAAAGTAGATATCGTCCACTGGAGTCGAGACCCCCAGGTCTTCATCTCCCGGGCTCTGGGCCCGGCCAGAGTCTCGGAAGTGATCAAGGAAGGCGAGACCCACATCGTAGTGGTGCCGGACGACCAATTCTCAATCGCAATCGGGAAAAGAGGACAAAACGTCTGGCTCGCGAGCCTGCTGGCGCAGACCAAGATTGAGGTACTTAAGGCCAGCGACTACCGCAACCGGGCAATAATGAACAAAGCGAACAAGGTGCCGGCCGACAAGTTGGACCTGGAAGAGGAATTGCTCTCCAAGCTCCAGACCGCCGGGCTCAACAGTGCCTTTGACATACTCAACTGTCCTCCCGAGGAGCTTTCCAAACACACCGGTCTCCCGGCCGAATCCCTTGAGGAACTGAAGCAGAAAATCCGCGACCAGGTATGGCTAAGCTAAAAGTCTTCCAGGCGGCCAAACGGCTCAACCTTTCAAGCGAGGGCCTTATCGCCGTTCTGAAGGACCTGAAGTTCGCGACCCGCGGTTACACGTCCTACATAACCGAGGAAGAGTTCGAGGCTGCCCGGCTCAGACTGCGCAAAGAGAAGAAGCAATTCAAGGAGTCAATCCGCCGCCGCCGGCCGGCCCTTCCGCGCGCCCGCCAGCGGCCCGCGGTCGACGAGAAACAGATTGCCCAGAATATCAAACAGACCTTGGTCAGAATCCATGGCCGGGAGATCAAGCACAAAAGGCCGGTCCGCGAGTCCCGCCCGACAGCCGTAGCTCATGCCGCCACAATTGTCAAGGTAAGCCCTTACATGACAGTGGCTGAACTGGCCCACGCCCTTGACATCAGCCCTGCCGAAATAATCAAGAAGTGTCTGAAAATCGGACTCCTTGCCACTGTGAACCAGCGGTTGGACCTCGATACAATAACGCTCATCGCCGACGAATGCGGCGCAAAAGTGGAGCAGGAGACTGAGGTCGAGACCGAAGTTCAGCGGGGAGAACCCGAGCCCCGGCCACCGGTGATTGTGGTGATGGGACATGTTGACCACGGCAAGACCGCTCTCCTGGACTACATCCGCAAGACCAAAGTCGCCGAGCATGAAGTAGGCAGAATCACCCAGCACACCGGCGCTTATGTGGCCACTTATGACGATAAGCCGATTATCTTCCTCGACACTCCGGGCCACGAGGCTTTCACCGCGATGCGGGCAAGAGGAGCCCAGGTAACTGACATTGCCGTGCTGGTGGTTGCCGCGGACGACGGTGTCATGCCCCAGACCCTGGAAGCCATCGACCACGCCCGGGCCGCCGGTATCCCGATGATTGTTGCCATCACCAAGATGGACCTCCGTAATGCCAACCCGGACCGTGTCAAGACCCAGCTTGCCCAGCACGGTGTCTCAGTCGAAGGTTACGGCGGTCATACACCCTCGGTCGAAACTTCAGCCGTCACTGGCCAGGGTGTAGAAGAACTCCTTGATGCAATCGCGGTCGTAAGCCTGGAGATGGACCTCAAGGCCCCGTACGACGGTCCGGCCCGGGGAGTGGTGCTTGAAGCCCGGGTTGACCGGGGAAGAGGAAGCATCGCCACCGTCCTGATTCAGGAAGGCACCTTGAGGCGCGGCGACCCGTTCGTGGTTGCGGAGCACCACGGCCGGGTGCGGGACCTTCTCAACGAAGACTTCGTCCGGGTCACGGAGGCCACACCGTCAATCCCTGTCCAGATTCTCGGCTTCTCGGGCCTGCCCCAGGCCGGTGACCGCTATGATGTCGCTCCTGATGAACGAACCGCACGCGACATCGCCCAGCGCCGTTTTCTGAGCAAACGGGCCCGGATTCTCAGTCTCAGCCGGCCCAAAATCTCACTCGAATCCCTGCAGGAGCAGATCGCCGAAGGCCAGACAAAAGAGCTCAAGATTATCCTGAAGGCCGACGTGTCCGGCTCAGCCGAAGCGCTCCGCGACTCGCTTGAGGGGCTTTCCCTGGATGAAGTCCGGGTAAGGGTAATCCATACCGGAGTCGGCCCGATCAATAAAAGCGATGTTCTACTGGCCCAGGCATCCGAAGCGATTCTTGTCGGGTTCCACATCCGCCCCCTGCCCGATGCCAAAGCCCTGGCTGAGAGAGAAGGCGTCGAAATCCGCACTTACCGGATAATCTACGCCGCGATTGACGACATTCGGGCCGCAATGCTCGGACTGCTGGAGCCGGAAAAGAAAGAGATTTCCCTGGGAAGAGCCGAAGTCCGAAGAATCTTCAGGATGCCGCGCCAGGGGCTCATTGCCGGTTCTTATGTGACCGAAGGCAAAGCTACCCAGGACGCACAGGTCAGGGTTCTGCGCCAGGACCGGGAGGTCTCCTGCGGCAAGGTGTCTTCCCTCCGCCGGTTCAAGGACGATGTCAAGGAAGTTGAAACCGGTCTTGAGTGCGGCATCGGCCTGGAGGGAATCGAAGACCTCGAAGAAGGCGACGTCCTCGGGTTTTTCCGTATCGAAGAAGTGCAACGTGCCGGTCCCGCTGCTCGGAAATAGCAAAGCATGAGCGTCGGTCTGCTCCTGCTGGACTGTTTCATAGCTGACAGCCATTCGCTTAAGGACAAACGTCGGGTGCTGAAAAGCATCACCGAGAGATTACGCCGGAGTTACAATGTTGCTGTTTGCGAAGTCGAGCATCAGGACAAATGGCAGCGAGCCCGGCTCGCGGTAGTGCTGGTCAACACCCAGTGGCGAATGGCCCAGCGCAGCATCTCCAGAATCCTGGAGTTCTTTGAGCGCGACCGCCGGCTCACCGTTCTCGACTCCGAAACCCAACAGCTCTACTAGCGAACCAGACAAATCACCAGAATTCCGACAACCCAACAGTAGGGAAAGAACCAGTGAAGCCACCTGCCCAGAACCACCCGCCGCATAAGCATGAGCGCTCCCACACCTGTGAGCAACGCCACGAGAATTCCGACGACAATCGGCCCGACGCCGGCCAGACCATAATCAATCCCGACCAGCTCTTTGGCCGCCGCTGCCAGAACCACCGGCACTGACAGGAGAAAGGAGAACTCAAACGCATCCTTCCGATACATCCCCAAGAAGACAGCAGCCGCTATCGTGGCACCCGACCTTGATATCCCGGGCAGGATTGCGAACGCCTGTGCCACACCGACCACAAGCGCCACCCACCAGCCCATCCGGCAATTCCGTTCCTGGAAAAACCGGGTCGCAAGCAAGAAACCGCCGGTAACCAGAAGCAGCGCCCCAACCAGCACCGGCTCAGAGAACGCCTGCTCAATCCTCTTTTCCAGCAGCAATCCGACCACTGCGGCCGGTATCGACCCAATCGCGATATAGCCTATCATCAGCAAGCTCTGAGTCCGTCTTCCTGGCTCGCGTGCCACGATGCCGGTCAGTATGCTCCCCAGTTGACGCCGGAAGAAAACAAGCAGAGCAAACGCGGTTCCGACGTGCAGGACTGCGGTCAGGGCAAGCCGCGTCTGTTCAGGCATGTGCCACAGGTGCTCAAGCACCACCAGATGGCCTGAACTCGACACCGGCAGAAACTCGGTAACCCCCTGGAGCAAACCCAGCACAAGCGCTTGAATCAAAGTCATGGCAAAGAAGTACGAATTCCGAATTGCGCTTCACGAGTGCAGTCCTGCGACGAAGGAGCAGGTGCCATCCGATGGCACGATTCATCATTCGCCATTCAACCCTCGACATTTCCTCTGCGTTCATCTGTGTTCATCTGTGGTTCATTCCGCATTCTGTCTAGAACTCTGCTGCGAACTTCAGATGGACCTTACCGCGCAGCGGGTTGTCACCCACTGCAACGCCGTAATCAAACCCCAGAATCCCGAGCTTCGTCACTGTCCTGAGTCCGACTCCGTACGCCGGTTTGAAGACCCAGCCCTGTGTGGTCCGCGCCACCCCGGCATCAAGAAACGGATACGCCATTGTCGAGGTTCCAAGCCCATAGCGCATCTCGCAACTCCACCACCCCGCCTGGGTTCCTGAAAACTCTTCCTCCTGATAACCGCGCAGGCTCGCGGCCCCACCCATCCGGTACCACTCAAACTCAGGCAGGCTTTCCGAGTGAACCAGCCGGTAATGAACCAGATTCGCCCAGACCAGCCGACCAAAAGCAGGTCCGATAACGCCGAAGTCTGCCTCAAAACGGCCCACGAACTCCCCATTCCCGGTTCGTGCAGTCCGCTGGCCGGCCCGGGTCTTGAGATTCAAGAACCCGCCCTGCCGCGGATTGAAGTCAGTGTCCCGGATATCGGCCTTGAACCCGGTCCCGGCCCATACAGTCCGACCGTTGTTGCTGGGGTCGATGCCGGCAACCTGCTCAAACCCGGTCTCAAACCCGACGCTAAAATCAGGACTTGTGAGCAGCTCGGCCTCAACCGAGAAACTTGTCTCGGAACGGGTGGTGTCAGTCACCCTGTGCTTTGCAGCGCCGGTGAGACTCAACCACCAGCCAAAAACCCAGGGTTCAGTATAGCTGAGATGATACACTGTCCTGTCATGAAAGGACTGCCACCCGGCCCGCGTCTTGCGGCCGGTGTTCAGGATGTTGCCAAGGCCCAACTCTACCAGACCGGTGAATCGTGGTGCAGGGTCAGGTGCATAACCCACGGCTGCCCAAGCCCGATTGCTGCGGCGTTCAGTAACAGCAAACCGCACCCCATAGCCCTGCCCGGCAACCAGGTCCTCCCCATCCACCCGAACCAGACCGCTCAGTTCCAAATTTCTTCGCCAGGACCTGACTACAGCCGGCGAGTATCGCACCCCGGGCCTGACCCTGGCAACCCGGGTCCACACCCGGTGTGGCAGCCC
>JAUWNN010000011.1 GCA_030612625.1 Caldifarciminota bacterium | reverse complement strand
AAACCCCGCCAACCCGGGCTCGGGGGGGGGGGGCACCCCCCCGCCCGCCTGTTTGGGGAATTAAGAGGGCGCAATATGGAGTTAAGGGGACATAATACCTAATTCGGTGTCGGTGCCGGAGACGTGACTGATTGACCGCATTCCGCTGACCGCCCTTCGATTTCGGATTGCAGATTGGTGGTTTCAGGTTGCGATATCGCCGGGCCTGCGCCGACAGCCCGACGGGGTACTGGCTCCGGGCAGCGACCTTCCGGGTCGTGGGGCCGAGCGCCAGGGAAGTCGCTAATTCTTCAAGAGGCTTCCGGTCGGGTTATCCTTTTTCGGATGTGTTTCGATGATTGGAAAGTCCGGGAATGTTGTCTGCCAGCAGCCATTTCCATACGGGCAGGATGGATACTTTCAGGCCGTCCACCTCGCGTTCTTCCTCCCGGTCATACGTCAGTATCACGCCCGATGAAATGTCGAGGGACCTGCAGGCGTCGACGATGCCGGCAAGTTCACGTTTCTCGTTGCGCTCGGCCAGTTCCCAGCACACCTGGATGGCATGCGTCGGCCGGGTCCCCTGCTTGACGATGAAGTCACACTCGTTCTTGTTCTTGAAGTAGTAGAACTCCGTCTCGCGGCGGAACAGTTCTATGGCTACGATGTTCTCAAGGATTCTCCCCCGATTTTCCGCAAAGGAACGTCCCAGGGCGGCGAAGCCGGTGTCGGTCAGGTAGACCTTCTTGGGATTCATGGTCCTGTGGCGGGGCGAGAAGGAGAACTTGTCGGTTGCGACAACGAAGAACGCCTCCCGAAGATAGTGGAGGTAGTTCGCAATCGTGCGTTTGCTGCCGGGCAGCCCATTGTTCTTCAAGTGCTTCTCGAACCGGGTTATCGAGAACACGCTGGAGTAGTTCTCGACGAAACCACTCATCAGCGCATCGAGGACGTACCGCGCCTTGATGTTGTGACGTTCCAGGATGTCCCTGTAGAAAGTGGTTTTGTAGTAGCTCTGCAGGAGCTTGCGCCGGTCGGCTTCGTTGCGGGCAGTAACGACCTCAGGAAACCCGCCGTGCCTGATATAGTTATCGAACGCGGCCACGATACTGCCGCGAGCCGCGGTGTGGAGGGAGGCCGGCGTGAAAGAGACGCCGCGATACCGGAGGTACTCCCGGAACGAGAAGGGCAGCATGAGGATATCTTCGTACCGCCCGCGGAGTTCTGTTGCGATATCGCTGCCGAGCAGGCTGGAGTTGCTCCCCGAGACGACGACCTTGAAACGTCGACGGTTATGGAGCGTACGAAGTACGCGGTTCCAATCGGGAAGATGCTGGACCTCGTCGAAAAAGAGAAAACCCGGGTATCGTCCCGCGAGCTGGTGAAACGCTGCGAGAAGTTCGTCCATATCATTCCCGGTGAATCCACTCAGCCGGTAGTCCTCGAAGTCCAGGAAGAGAATGTCTTTTTTCGAGTATCGCCCGCCCTGCACCAGTGATTGGATCAACTGGTACATGAAGTACGTCTTTCCTGCCCGCCTCGGTCCGACGATGGCGAGGATACGACTAAGGTCTTCGGGTTCGATTGCGTGCCGATCCCGAGGAACCAGGGAAGGGATCTCGCCTTGTTCCAGCCATTCAGCTACGACGGCAAGCAAGGTTTCTTTCTTTATTGTGTTTACCACGGTAAACAAATTACCGCCAGAATGTTTACTTGTCAACCCTTTTCTATGCAGCTTGATAGCGTACTCAACACAGCGATGGACCCCGGACAAGGACTGGCAGGCAGGGCCGACGAAGTAGCGAAACCTTCACCGGCACCCGGGGAATTAAGGAGGCGCAATACGTAATTCGCTGACCGCCTGCGGCTGGCCGCAGTCCGATTGGCGGCCCGAAAACCGATATAGGATTGGCCACGAAAGCACGAAGTCCACGAAACAGAAGTAACCGCAGATGAATACCGATGAACGCAGATTCCTTTCCGGATTCCTATCTGTGCAATCTGCGTAATCTGCGGTTCAGCCATTTCGTGTTCTTCGTGTCCCTTCGACGGAGTTCACCCTGAGCCCAGACGAGATTTCTCGACAAGCTCGAAATGACAGAAGCGAAGGGCTCAGCGCAGGCTCTGCGCCTTTGGCGCAGAGCGACAGACGGGACACTAGAACCCTTGCTCTGCGTCCTCGCAGGTGCCGTCCGACGGCTCAACCCTAGAATCCTGGACCCTCTCTTTGTGGCTCTATTTCGGTTCTTGGGTCCGATTTGCGATTGGAGGGAAGTGGAAGTGGACTGACTGAAGGGGAGGTGCCGTCCGACAGCATAATTCCCATGTTTGACAATCGTGGAGATGGCTAATATCCTGTTGTGTGGAGGTAATGTTATGAAGAAAGCCTGTGCAGTTGTTCTTTGTCTGGCGCTTTCCGGGCTGGTGTCTTTAGTCCTTGCCGACAAGCTTGAGCCGTCGGTTGAGTTCGTACACGAGGATGCGAAGGGCAAGCTGGACATGATTGGCGAAGTCGCCATCGTGATGACCGGGAATGACCCTTTTATCAACCGGATTATGGAGGATGTGCTGGCAATCAGCCTGATGAGTAGCGGTGTCAAAATTGCCTATCCCGATGAGACCCATTTCGGCAAGCCGCGACCGGAACAGGGCACTGACCCGATGCAGATTGCCATGTCAGTGGGCGCGAATGTGCTGGTTACCGGCATGGCGGTAACCGAGCCGCCGGGCGAGTGGCAGTTCAGGACTGTGAAGGTGAGTATCGCTTCTTTGTCCCTGATTGACGTTCCCCAGGACAAGACTCTGATATGGGTCCTTTACGAGCCGGAAAAGGCAACGACATCGTCGAAAATCGCCCGGGCTTTTGCTAAGGTGATGGTTGAAAGCCTGAAGTGAGTGACGAATCGCGAATGAAAGAACCACAGATAAACACAGAGAGAAAGAATTCACCACGAAGACACAAAGGGCACAAAGCAGATGGAAGAACCACAGATAAACACAGATGAACGCAGAGAGAGAGAATTCACCACGAAGACACAAAGGGCACAAAGCGAATGACGGATGTTGAACTTGCATTCGCAAGCCCAAGGCCTTTTTCGCTGTGACTATTTGAATGACCGAAACGTCCAACCTTAAAGGAGTTGACATGAGAAGAGCCTTCTGGATGGCGCTGCCTCTGGCAGCAGCGTGCTTGATACTGGCCTGTGCGTCTTCGCACTATGTCCGGCCGGATGAGGTCACGGAGTGGGATTACACCTATTCCGACACCGACATGAAGATGCTGGCTGAGAAGATGGTGATGTCCATTTCCGAAGCGGATTTGCCCGAGACCGGCGAGAAGCCGAAACTGGCTTTCCTGAGAATCGGGAACCGGACTTCGCAGCATGTTGATACCGAAGGGATTTCCGAGAAAATCCTGGTTTCGCTGGTCAAGCTGGGCAAGTTCCGGGTGATGGACCGGAAGCTGTTGAAGGAGCAGGCCCAGGAAATCGCTCTGGTCGCGAACCAGCGGATTGATGTGGCCGGTGCGGTGAAGCTCGGCAATCTTGTCGGGGCTAATTACTTCCTCACCGGCGATATCATGAGCATCGAGAAAACCAAGGGCGCTACGACCCTGGCGTATTACAAGCTGACCATGCGGCTGGTTGATATTCAGACTTCGGAAATCCTCTGGGCCGATGAGAAGGAACTGAAGAAGAGAAGCACCAAGGGTTGGTTTGAATAGTCACCCTCATTCCCGATTTCTGCTTCTTCTCCTCCTGGTGCTTACCTGCCTGCCTGAAGAGCAGATAGTCCAGCCGGTCAGGAACAAGTACTTTGAGGACCTTGTTTACAGCAAGGCTGTCGCAAAGTACAAGCAGAGCATGGAGAAGAGGTTCGAGGCCCGGGACAATTCCTATGTTCTGTCGGTCCTGAGCTATGCGGTCACGAGCTTTTACAACTCGGAGCTTCAGGACGCCAGGCAGGCTTTTACTGCGGCCTATAAAGTGGATGATGGCAGGATTCCTGAGGCGGCCAAGTTCTACCAGTGGCTCCAGGTGGACGCGCGCAAGGTCTACCGGCTGAGCAAGCGGGAACGGGAACTAACCCATCTGTATCTGGGCCTGGTTTATCTTTTTGAGGACAACCTTGAGGAGTCGCTGGTTGAGTTCAAGAAACTGCGCCAGCATGACCAGCAGGCGTCAGAGCTGCCGCTCGTGAATTTCTATATGGGGCTGGTGTATGAAAAGATGGGGCAGTATGACGATGCCCTGATTGAGTATAGCGGGCTTAAGGATATGGGTTTCCATGGCAGGCACAGTTCGCTGAATGCCGAAGTTCTGGTCCGGCGGGTCGAAGCTTTGCGTGACGGAACTGCTGAACCGGAAGCGGATAAAGCTGAGCTTGTGATTCATGTTGACCACCAGTTCATGGGCTCGGTCGGAAAGACTGTGGTTTATGCGGACGGCGAACAGATTGCCACATTGCCGCCTTATGTTGACGGGTTTGAGGTCAAGCTGACCCAGGCTGAGGCCAGTCGGGAGGCTTTGCAGGATGCCGGCGCTCAGGCAACACGAGAGGGAATCCGGTTTCTGGCCGAACTGCTGGCCAAGCAACTGTTCAAACAAGACGGTGCTGAGATAGCTGATGTGGCGACCGAGATAGCGTTCGGCGAGGAAAACAGGAACAAGGACACCCGTTTCTGGAGCTATGCGCCGGTAGCAGTTTCAGTGGTGCGGACCGAAATACCGGTCACGACCAGCGAAGTCAGACTTGAGTTCTTCGACCGGGAGGGTGGGCGCATAGGTTCGGCCCGGCATCCTTTGACCGGCGAACATGCCAGGGCCCATTATGCGGCTGACGTCTATTTTGTCGTGGCTGGTCTGGCAGGAGAGTTCTATGTATACTAGGAGGAAAGCATGAAACAGAGATTGGTTACATTGTCAGGTGTGCTGGCGATTCTCGGGATTGCGATTCTGGTCGGGTGCAGCGCCAGGATAAACTCGATTATGGTTGACCGGAATGCCGGGACCAAACGCTGGGACATTGATAACGCATTCCTGGCAAATGACATCAAGGTGATGGAAATCAAGGAAGAGGTCAAGGACGATGTGCTGTTTGTCAATGTCCTTATCAGGAACGGATGGGGCATGCGCATCGGCGGCCTTCTGAAAGTCCAGTTCTACGGCACGAACGGAGTCCAGTTGGATGACCCGTGGGGATGGCACCAGATAATGCTCGAATCGAGCCAGGAGGAATGGTTCAGGTTCATGGCCCCGAAGAAAGCCGATGAAATCGGGAAGATGAAAATCATGATTCGGGGCATCAACAAGTACTCATCGGCTGGCTACTAGCCGGGACGGTTGAGTTTTACCAGTCAGGCCAGGAGCGGAGGCGGAATGATTGTTCAGGAAATCAGACGCGAACTGAAGAAGCACGTTGACAGGAAATACCGCGACGGGGCGAAAGCTTATTTCAAGGAACCGATAAAGATTTACGGAGTAAGAGCTCCGATTGTCCGGAAGATTTCGCAGGCATACTTCACAAAGGTCAGAAAGGAACCCAAGCGGGAAATCTTCAGGCTGTGTGAAGAATTGCTGAAATCCGGGTATGGCGAAGAAAGGGCTATCGCTTTTGACCTGGCCTTTCGGGTCAGGAGGCACACTACTCCGTCCGACTTTGGCGTATTCGAGTCCTGGCTCAAGAAACACGTGTCCGACTGGGCTGCATGTGATGACTTGTGCTGTCATGCTTTGGGCGAACTTATCTTCCGGTTTCCCCGGTTTCTTCCAAAGGTCAGGAAATGGGCCAGGTCAGACAACAGGTGGTTCAGGCGGGCGTCCGCGGTGGTCCTGATCTATTCTGTCCGGAGAGACAGGAACATTGAAGCTCTTTATGAGATAGCGGACGCGCTCCTGATGGATGAGGATGAGATGGTGCAGAAGGGGTGTGGCTGGATGCTCAAGGAAGTCAGCAACCTGCATCCACAGGAAGTGTTTGACTATGTTATGGAACACAAGACCATCATGTCGAGAACCGCACTCAGGTATGCGATTGAGAAACTTCCACCGGCCATGAAGAAAGAAGCGATGGCCAGATGACCAGGCGGAGAAGTTCAAAGTCCAAAGCCCAAATGACTAATCAATGTCAAACTCCAAAATCCAAATGTCAAACCAGCGACTGCGGTACGTCTGCCTGTGGTCATTGGGGTTTTGGGTTTGATTGGGCCTGTGGATTTTGTTATTTGGATTTCTTTGACTAGGATGTTGAAACCCATACACTGGCCGGCTGGCATCATTTCATCATTCTGCATCCTGGTGAACGCCGGCTGCCGGAAACCGGAAGAGCCTGACAACATATCCTGGGCAGAAGTGAACGATTTTGTGTACCAGCTCCAGGATATTGACCTTGCTGCGATAGGAAATACGAAGTTTGACCTGGTGATTATTGACTATTCCCGGGAAGGGGATGAAGCGACCAGGTTCACCAACCGGGAGATTTCAGTTCTCAGAAACAGTCCGGGCGGACCCAAACTGGTGCTGGCATATATGAGTGTCGGCGAAGCAGAAAATTACCGCTGGTACTGGCAGGAAAGCTGGGACGCGGACAGTAACGGGATTCCTGACCCTGGAGCACCTTCGTGGCTCGGCCCGGCCAATCCTGACTGGCCTGAGTGCTACAAAGTGAAATACTGGGAGTCCGGGTGGCAGGCCGTCATCTATGGAGACTCTACGAGCTATCTGGATAAGATTGTCGCGGCCGGGTTTGATGGGGTGTATCTTGATATTATCGACGCTTATGAGTATTGGGGTCCGGGTGGTGAGAGCGGCTTGAACCGGCCGACTGCTGAACAGGAGATGGTGGACTTTGTACAGGCCATTGCCGGGTATGCCAGGGTAGATATGGGAATGACCGATTTCGGCGTGTTTCCTCAGAATGGCGAGGCTTTGTCTACCTGTCCCGATTATGTTCAGACCGTCACCGGAATCGGCCGGGAAGATACCTGGTATGAGGACAATGACCCGCAGCCTTCATCGCATACCGCTGAGGTCGTTGCCGGGCTGGATGTTTTCAAGCAGGCGGGCAAGCTTGTTCTGGTCACGGATTATGTTACCAGGCAGGCCCTGATTGATGATTTCTATGCCAAGGCAGAAGCAAAAGGTTATGTGCCTTATGCAACGGTCAGGGACCTGGATGCCTTGACAATCAACCCGGGCCACGAACCGGACTGAGAAGGACATTGCGGCCGGCTCCGGGAATAAAGTTGCGCTGGCCAGAGTAAATACTCTTTGACTGACCGCAAGGTTTTGGCTAGCGTATCCTATTGGCCGACAAACAGGAGGATAACATGAAGAACCGTTTGCTGTGCTCTGTTCTGGCTGTGGTGGTCGCGCTCTGCTTTGCGGCCACTGGTGAGTCGCCCGCAGGGGCGGAAATCGTTCAGGCCGACAACGAGTTCGGGCTCAAGCTGTTTTCCGAGCTGTTCGAGCAGAAGCCCGAGGATAATATCTTCATATCACCGACAAGTATCGCGATGGCACTGGCGATGACCTGGAACGGGGCTGAAGAAGAAACCCGGGACGCGATGGCCGAAGTGCTGGGGATTTCCGGCATAGAAGTCCTTGACGTCAATATCGCCAACTCCTCGCTGCTGGCTGCGCTGAAGACCGCGGACCCCAAAGTCCAGCTCGAAATCGCCAATTCGCTCTGGGGCCGGGAGGGAATCCCGTTTTCCGAAAAGTTCACCCAGACCAATGTCGAGCACTATGAAGCCAAGGTCACGGACCTGGATTTCGCAGACCCGAAGGCACCGGACATCATCAACGCCTGGGTGAAGGAAAAGACCCATGACAAGATTGAGCGGATTGTCGGAAAGATTGACCCGCTCGACGTGCTGTTCCTGATCAATGCGGTCTATTTCAAAGGCAAGTGGACAAACGAGTTTGACAAAGACCTGACCCAGGACCAGGATTTCCACCTGTTGGACGGCAGCACAAAGCAGTATCCGATGATGCGGCGGGAAGACGACTACCTGTACTACGAAGACGACGGGTTTCAGGCAATCAGCCTGCCTTACGGCGATGAACGGTTCAGCATGCTGGTGTTCCTGCCCGGTAGCGAAACAGGGCTTGAGGCCTTTGTTCAGGGTCTGAACCCGGAAAACTGGAACCTGTGGCTGGACCGGATGAGCATGATGGAAGGCGAAATCGTGCTGCCCAGGTTCAAGCTCGAATATGAGAAGACCCTGAACGATGCGCTCTCAGCCCTGGGTATGGGTATTGCGTTCGACCCGAGCCAGGCCGACTTCTACGGCATGCTCGATGCACCGATTGACATGGCTTTCTACATCAGCCAGGTGCTGCACAAGACGTTCGTTGAAGTGAACGAAGAAGGAACCGAAGCTGCGGCCGTGACATCGGTGGTAATGGCGCTGAGCGCAATGCCGATGGAAAAAGAAACATTCACTATGGTTGTGGACCGGCCGTTCTTCTATGCTATTAGGGACGAGCGGACCGGTGCGATACTTTTCCTGGGTACCGTTACGGACCCGACGCAGTAGAGAGAGTGGGCCGGCAATTGCCGGCTGTATTCGTTTTGTCGTGCAGCGCTGTTGCTGCGCAGGAATACAGCACACGGCGAACGAGGCAGGTTTGATATGAAGCTGCAGAAAGGTCTCGGTCTGCCCCAGGTATTTGCGATTGCGGCCGGCGCGATGATCAGTGCCGGTCTCTTCATCCTGCCCGGTATTCTTTTCGCCAAAGCCGGTCCGAGCGTCATCCTGGCCTATATCGTGGCCGGCGTGGTGGTCCTGCCCGCCCTGTTCGCCAAAGCGGAACTGGGAACCGCAATGCCCAAAGCCGGGGGCAGCTACTTCTTCATCGAGCGGAGTATGGGTTCGGCCGCCGGCACGATCGGCGGGTTCGCAAGCTGGTTCTCACTCAGCCTCAAGAGCGCATTCGCGCTCGTCGGCATCGGGGTGCTGGCGAGCCTGCTCAAACCGGATATCACCACCTGGCAGGTCAAATTCATCGCGGTCGGTCTTTGCGTGCTGTTCACCTTCTTCAATCTTGTCAGCGTCAAGCTCACGGGCCGGGTCCAGATAGCGCTGGTGGTTCTGCTCATAGCACTGCTGGCGCTATACGTGTTCCGGGGCGCGGTCTCGATTGACGGGGAACGCTTCACGCCTTTTCTGCCCCACGGCACCCGGGCGTTCTTTGCTACCTGCGGCATGGTATTCATATCATTCGGCGGTCTGACCAAAGTCGCGAGCGTGGCCGAGGAAATCAGGGACCCTGCGAAGAACATTCCGCGCGGGATGCTGCTGGCGCTTTGTGTGGTGGTGCTCATCTACGTGCTGACGGTCTTCGTGACGGTCGGCGTGCTCGACGGTCACGAACTGGCGAACTCGCTCACGCCCCTGTCCGCGGGCGGGCAGAAGGCATTCGGTACGTTCGGCAGCGCGGCGATGGCGTTCGCCGGGATGCTGGCTTTTATATCCACGGCGAATGCCGGGATACTGGCGTCATCCCGATTCCCGCTGGCGATGAGCCGTGACCAGCTTCTGCCCGGGTTCCTCGCGCAGGTGAACCGGCGTTTCAGAACCCCTCATTTCTCCATAGTTGCCACGGCGCTGTTCATGATTGTGGCAATCGTGTTTCTGGACCTGGAGAACCTGGTCAAAGTGGCTTCGACCATGAAAATCGTCCTGTTCATATTCGTGGTAATGGCGGCCATCATCATGCGCGAGTCGAAGATTGCCAACTACCGACCGGCATTCCTGTCGCCGCTGTATCCGTGGCTGCAGATTGTCGGGATTCTGTTCTACGGCTTCTTCCTGTACCAAATGGGTGGGGCAGCGCTCCTCGCAACTGCGGGATTCATCCTGGTCAGTCTTATCTGGCACGAGGCATACGTCCGCCGGCGGGTGAGCCGCAAGTCCGCGCTCCTGTACATCATCGAGCGGCTGACGGCCCGTGAGATGGCCGGCAATTCGCTGCGGGACGAGTTGCGCGAGATCCTCAGGGAGCGGGACGAAATCGTCAGGGACCGGTTCGACCGCCTGATCGAGGACTGCGTGGTGCTTGACATCGAAGAGCAGCCGGGGCTGGACGAACTGACCAGGAGGATTGCCGATTCGGTGGCGCCCAGAGTCGGGATGGACCCGGAGAAACTGTATAGACTCCTGCTTGACAGGGAGCAGGAGACTTCGACCGCGCTGACCCCGAGGCTGGCGATACCACACGTGGTGATTGAAGGAGATAAGAAGTTCGCCATCCTGATTGCCCGGTGCCGGGAGGGCGTGTTCTTCTCGGATTCCGCGCCCCGGGTGAAGACGGTGTTCGTGATTGTCGGTACCCGGGACGAGCGCAACTTCCACCTGCGGGCCCTGGCCGCGATTGCCCAGATTGCGCACGAAGCGGGCTTTGAAAAACGCTGGATTGTGGCCAGGGACAGCAAGGCCCTGCGCGACCTGGTGCTGCTGGGCAGGCGGAAACGCCATTAGTTCCGGCCAGGGAGCCGGAACGGCGTCGGACGCGAAACGCTATCTGAGAACCGTGACCGTCTTCACGGTTTCGCCTGAGCCGGTGCGCAGCTTGCAGAGATAGACCCCGTTGCCTACCTTTCTGCCCTGCTCGTCGATTCCGTCCCAGTTGATGCGGCAGGTCCCGGACATCATGCGCCCGTTGGCCAGGGTTCTTACCAGGCGTCCGGCTGAGTTGTAGACCGCCAGCGAAACCGGACCGGGTTTGTCCAGCGTGAACCGGATGCAGGCGGACGTTGAGAACGGATTCGGGAATACCGCCAGCGACACCGGAAGCCTGCGACTCCTTCCGCTGCTGATGCCGGTCTGCTGTCCGAGCGCATACAGCTTGTTGCCCGCACCGAACAAGAGCGTTCCATCGGGGGTCAGTGCAGGGGAACTTAGAATCCGGTCTGCGAGTTCGTATTCCCATTTCAGGGTTCCGTCAGGATTCAGCGCGTAGAACTTGAAGCCGGAGCCGATGAGGATCGTGCCGCTTGAATCCACAATCGGCGACTTCTGCACCGCGGCCCCGGTGGCGAACGTCCAGTCAATAGTTCCGTCCGGTGCTACTGCGTGCAGGTTGCCGTTCAGACACCCGATGTAAGCGGTATCGCCCTGGTTCAACGCCGCGGAGCCGAGTTGGGACTCATCTCCGAGATTGCATCCCCATTTGACGGTTCCGCCGGGGGCTATCGCGTAGAAGGTTTTGGCCGAGAACGTCGGGAAGAAGATGGCTCCATCCGGGCTGACTGTCGGCGTGGAAAGAGAGAAGTCGAATGGAGCCGAGCCGATGTCACACAGCCATTTCCGGGTTCCGTTCGTGTCCAGGGCTGCAACCGCATACTCGAACGGAGCCGGGTCACAGGTTTCGATGTACACCGTGCTGCGGTCTGGAGACGATGCCGGACCTCCGGGTGAGCTCAGGTGGGTGTGATAGGTCCACTTCTGGTTGCCTGTGGAGTCGATGGCATACAGATGGCCGGTCCTTGCGTAGACGACGCCATCAGCCACCAGAATGCATGAGTTCACGCGGCCATTGGTCGGGAAAGTCCACTTCACCCGGGCAGAAGTCACCGAGTCCTCAATGCAGTAGACGCAGGAATCCTTCGAGCCGATATAGATTCTTCCTTCATTATCCAGGGCCGGAGACGAGTAGATGTCGCCTTTTGTTGCGTAGCTCCACTTGAGCGAGCCGTCGGAATGAAGCCCGTACAGGCTTCCATCCATTGAGCCGAAATAGATGGTCCCGTCTTCAGCGACTACAGGCGAAGACCAGACTTCACCCGAGGTCAGAAAGGTCCACAGGGTTTCGGGCTGAGCCGGGCTTGGATACGGACACCGCCCGGTTCGCTGGTTGTCATACTGGAAAGTCGGCCATGGAGCCTGGCCAAAGCCTGATGCCAGGAAGGCGGGAATCAAGAAAACCATAGCTGCATATTTCATCTCGTGTCCTTTCATTTTGCGGAATCTGAAGGTATGCCTGTATTCACTACGGCCAGCATAAGAGAAACCCGGATTGTTGTCAATAGCGATGAACAGAAAGTCCGCGCAGCGGAACAAAAGGCGGAGGAAGTCGGTCAGCAGCAGGCACAGACAGATAGGTGTCTGGGTCTGGCTGATGGGAGAAAACGTGGTGCCGGACAAAGCGGTGCATTACGTCCGCAACCTGACGGAACAGGCATTCACCGAGACGAATGAATCCGGCGAACCGGACCGTCTGCCCTGACGCACTGATGTCCACGAAATGATACTATGTCCCCGATAGCCCCAACCCAAGAACCGAAATAGAAACACAAAGACACGGAGCAGGACAGGACAATGCAGAAGTCAGAATGCAGATACCAGAAGTCAGAACTCCGGCCCGGGCTTTCTGCATTCTGGTTTCTGACTTCTGAACTCTGACTTCTCCGGTTCCTCTACTTGGTGCTCTTTGTGCCTTTGTGGTGAGATTCCTATATCGGTTTTCGGGAAGAAGCGCAGGACTTGACACCCGGCCGAAGTGCGGGTTCAGTATTGCAGGAACAACAGATGCGAACCATCATACTCATCGCCGCGGTCCTGACAGCCGGCCCGGCGTTCGGCCGCCATGTGGTTGGACCTATGCTGGTTCTGCCGCAGAGCGCCGACCCACCCCGGAGCGCATTCCTCGCCAAGACCGGCGGGGCGATTGCGGGTGAACTCGCTGTGGTTGTAACCACGACCCTGGGTATCTATGCCCTCGGTGAAGCCAATAACGTGAGTTGGGCGGATGAGTCATCGATGGGCTACGGCGTGCTCTGGGTGGGAGCCACGGCCATTGCGATTCCCGCCGGGTGCGCGAGCGGCGCCCGCATCGTCGGCAAACATAACGGGCAGAACGGCAGGTTCTGGGCCGCATACCTGGGCGGGCTGGTCGGGATTCCGGTCGGCCTCGGTTTCGCTGCAATGGGAGGCATGACCAACGGAGTATCGCTCATTATCAGCATCCCGCTCTACGCCGCCGGCGTCGTAAGCCCCGCGGTCGGCTCAGTCATCGGCTACAACCTGTCCCGTACCCCTGTCCCCGCTTCGTTCTGGAGCGAACGGATGGAACCGCCCGCAATGAGCATGTTGTCGGTGTCGGACGAATCCGGCACGACCCACACCGCGTTCGACTTCCGACTCGTAACCGTGCGGTTCTAACCCGGCGCGGTCCTTCCGGTTGTGGTCGGGCTGCGTGCTGCCGGGCCACCTCTACCCGGAGGTTTCCTTTGCACCCCGGCCGGTGCGTCTTCGGTGAGGACCGGGAATGGGACGGGTGGGCGCCATGCTGTCTCAGGTTGAAAGGAGGCATCTGCTCTTGCTTGCGGCTTTTGGAAGGAGGTCTTGATAGCTTTCGGATTGGTGGTACAATCAGGCGAGGCGTGGCCCGGAAGGTCGTGCCGACTGGAGGTTACGTGAAGTTATCATTTATGCTGGTTCTTGCCCTGTTTGTCAGCCTGGGCTCTGCCGAGCCCGGGCCGACCCGGATTTCCCCAACCGACGACCCGCCCGACACGCTGCATTACGATGCCGCGCCGGACCGCGGCGTGCTGATAAACGGTACGTATACGTACGGCGCCGGGGTCCGGTTCACCGCCGACGTGAACCTGACGGTCAAGACGGTGCTCTATTACCTGACCGGCAACGCCGACGCAATCTGGGTCTCGGTGAACGGTGCCGGCACCCAGGCCGAGCCGGGCCCGATGCTCGATTCGGTGCGCTCGACCGGAAGCGGTGGCAGGGTATGGCGCGAAGCGGTGTTGCCGAATCCGCCCGATGTGGCGGCCGGCACGGACTTCTGGACGGTTGTCATCGTCCGGCGGCACCCGCCCGAGGAGCACCCGCTGACGCTTGACCTCGGGCCGATGACTCCATGGCGGGGCGGATTCATCACCCTGCCGTCAATTGGACCGGACTGGTACCAGTTGACCGACCCGCCGTTCTGGACCGACCGGAACTGGAACGTCCGCGCGGTTGTCGAGTATCAGACCGGAGTCGAGGAGGAGTTGCTGCCTTCGGGACCGGTTGCCGAGCGTCGTCCCGTGCCGACGGTGGTGTGTGGGGTTCTGCGGCTGCCGGCCAGCGCGCAGGCGACCCTGGCCGATGCTGGCGGCCGGATGGTCGCCAAGCTTGTCCCGGGCGAGAATGACATCAGCCACCTGCGGTCAGGCGTCTACTTTGTAAGAGAAGAGGGTTCGAGGACTCAAGGGTTCGAGGGGTCCAGCCGGAAGGTCGTGATTCAGAGGTAGGACCGAGGGATGGAGAGGGTGCCGGCCGTCGTCCCTTGACATGATTCGGACCGGGAAAGGGAAGAGCCCCCAATCAGCCTTTCGGCTCCTGGTCTGTTACTTGGTGCTCTTAGTGTCTTTGTGTTGAGATTCCTATATCGGGTTTCGGATACGATGTCCCACGTGACTCTCTCCCAGGCCTGGAAGACCGTCTCAATCCGGCCCAGGCGCTAGGCCAACCCGGTGATGAGGTTGGAATAAGAAACCAGGGTGGGGGAAAATTAAATCGGTGAAAACTAGGGAGTTTTCCCTCGGTGGTGACTACAACACACAATTCCAGCAAACAGCGAAGGAAAGGACTTGGGGAGGGACTCAGGGAAGGGCTTGGGGAGGGATTTGGGAGAGAATCCAGGAAAGGGCTTGGGGGAGGTATCCGGGAAGGTCCCAGGGAAGGCACCGGTATATGTCTTGGGGAAGGTATTGGAGAATGCCCCAGAGGAGGCCCGAGGAGATGCCGGAGGGAAGGTTCTGGTAAAGGTCCCAGGGAAGGGCTTGGAAAATGCCCCAGGATTAGGCTTGGGAAAGGACTCAGGATAGGTCCTCGGGAGAGCCTTAGGAGAGGGCCCCGGGGGCGCAGGAGGGGTAGAAGGCCTCAATCGAGTAAGACAATGTAATGAAGCGGCTTAGGACAGATTTCAGGCTTGCAGCCTTGTATAATATGGACTATACTATGGCATGAAGGAGAATACCGTTGAAACGGACTGAGGATACCTTCGAGTTCCCGCAGGAACTGGGCAAGAAACTCAGGGATCTCAGGGTCCGGGCCGGCCTGTCTATCGAGGAGTTGGTACATCGGATGGTCAGGAGCAAAGGGTTTCGTTCCCACCTGAGCAAGCTCGAGCGCGGCAAGCTTCGCTTTCCCGGCCTTGCCCTGATTGCCGACTACTTGCGCGTGTGCCGGGCGTCATTCGCAGAACTTGTCCCGATTCTTGATAAGTACACCTCAAAGCCGGTGCCCCTGGAACTGGCCGGAAGGAAAAGGGTCAAGGCGCTCATAAGCCGTCTGCCTCAAGAGGTCAGGACCGGGCTGGACAAGTACGACATCAAGACCTCGGTGCACCGGTGCTTCTCAGGCAAAACACCATTGGAGCCGGACAAGCGCGAGATGAGAATACGCAACCAAGCCCGGGCCTGGCTCGAGCGCAACCGGCTGGACCAAGTCCTGAACACGGAGATGGACAACATCGGTGTGCTTCCGGTTCTGGCCGTGCGCAAGTTCGTGTTTGACTATGCGCACAAGCTCTGGCGCATCCTCAAGCAGACCAGACCAAAGCCGGGCAAAGTGGTGCGGCCGGACAAACGGGCAAAACCAAAGGAGCAGCGCCTGGCCGAGGCTGAGGACATAGCACTGAAGGAAAATGTCGTTCCGATAGCCGGCTTGAGACTCATCCGCAAGCGCACATTGGAGATCTTTGAGCAGATGGAGAAAGCTGGCGAGCTCGACTACCTGCCCACGCTTGCTCAAGCGCGCCAGGTCACGAAGCCGCTGTCAATGGGCTTGAAAGCACCGACCACGCCAACCAGGCCTGGCCCTGTGGTTCCGGCCCGGCCCGAGGTGTGCTATGAGCTGCTGCCGCACATACGGAATCTGGTCAAGGAACGAATGGAGGCCGAAGGCATCAAGGCAGACCGGCTTATCCGCTACTTCATCTGGCTCCAAGAACTCGCGCCGATTGCGCTCGAAACCCAGCCCGATTCACCCGAACGCACCCAGCGCACCGAAGCGCTGGTCAACGCAACCAGTGACCCGACCCTCTCCCACCGCGTAGCCGAGCTCTACTTCGAAGTCTTCGAACACTGGCGTCCCAAGCTGTTCAGGGAGCAAAGGGACCGCGGTGAGGGTTAGCTTCCTGGGAAAACCCGCGTAACGTCCCTAACAACCCCCCAGGAATCGTTTACTATGTCCCCGGAACTCGTCCCGCAATCGGGGCCGTGCCGGCGCAGATACGGACCGTGTTCCGCAGCTTGACTCCAGGCTTGAGGGAAGTGCATCGCCGCACAGGGGACTGTCTTGATGGTGGTGGTGCAAACCGGGCAAATGCTCGACAGGTTGTGAGTTGTGGGTTCGGAGCGGTGAAAGCGGGCGAAGACCACCCGGACAGGGCTTGACTTGGGCGATTGCGGCATGATGATTGCTGTACTGGTTTCTGATGACTACTATAGCCTTGCTCATTCCTCTCCTGCTCGTGTCTTGGACCAAGGACTCAGTGATGGTTGTGATGCGGGACGGGACCCGGCTCAACACCAACATCTACAAGCCGAGCGATACGACCGGGTTTCCGTTGCCGGTCGTCCTGGTCCGGACACCCTATGGCGCGGACGGCGGTATGGGAGCCGGTGCCATTTCCCGCTGGACTGATACCCGCAGCTACATACTCGCGTTCCAGGACACCCGTGGCCGCCACGAGTCCGAAGGCACCGACTCTGTTTTCCTGGATGACGGCTGGCGGTACGACAAGTGGGACGGATACGACGCGGTCGAATGGCTGGTCGACCAGCCCTGGTGCGACGGCAACATCGGCACGCTTGGCGGTTCGGCCAACGGGATAACCCAGAATTTCCTGTCCGGCGCCGCTCATCCGAACCACGTCTGCGCCAACCCGGCGGTCGCGGCGTTCGATATGTACCGCCACGCTGCGATGCCCGGAGGTGTATTCCGCCAGCACGACATGGAGTACTGGCTCAACCTCCAACAGGCGACCCACATGATCGACTACTACGCCGACCACTATTCCAAGGACTCGGCCTGGAGCTACCTCGACATCTGGACCCGGCGGGATTCGATGCACACCGCGATGCTTTCTTACGGTGGCTGGTACGATATCTTCTCCCAGGGCACGATCGAAGGTTACCAGGCACTCAGGCACCTTGGCAATCAGCGTCTCCTGATGGGGCCATGGGGTCATCTGCTGAACTGGCCCTGGATTGGCGAAATCGCCTACCCGGTTGGCTTCTTCGACGGCTTCCAGATCTACGCCGACCAGTGGTATGATTTCTGGCTCAAGGATTCGGGTTCGATTTCCCACATATCGCAGGTGAACTACTACCTGATGGGCCCGGTCGATACGACCGGGTACTGGAACAACTGGTACACGGCCGACAACTGGCCGCCGTCATCCGACACGGTTGTCATCTACCTTCGCCGGGACAGTTCGCTTTCATTCCTGCCGCCAGCGGTCGCCGAACCGCCGGACACATTTGTCTATAACCCGCGGGACCCGGTTCCGTCCAACGGCGGCAACAACCTGACGTTGCCGGCCGGACCCAGGAACCAGCAAGACCAGTGGTTCCGCCACGATGTCGTCCGCTACACTACCGGCCCGCTCGAACAGGACGTTGTCATCAAGGGCCGCATCTGGGTGCGGCTGCACGCTTCGTCTGACCGCACCGACACCGACTTCACGGCCAAACTGGTCGATGTCTACCCGGACGGCCGCAAGATGCTCGTCATCGACGGCATCCTGATGGCGCGGCACCATCTCGGGCTCGAACGCGAGGACCTGCTGACCCCGGGTGAGGTGTATGAGTTCAACATTGACCTCTCCAATACCGCCTATACTTTCCCGGCCGGTCACAAAATCGGGCTGGCGATATCGTCGAGCAACTCGCCCAGGTTCATGGTGAACCTGAACACCGGCGGTCACCCGCTGCGGGACACGGTTGATACCCTGGTGGCGACGAACGTGGTCTACCATACGAGCGATTACCGGTCGCGGATGGTGTTCGAAGGAGTCGGGCCGGCTGGCATCGCCGAACGCCCGGTTCCGGGTCGACCGGACCGCGCGCGCATCGTCCCGGACGGGGTGTACGACGCGAGCGGCCGACGGGTTTCGACCCGGGTCAACGCCGCTGTCCTGGCTCGCCTGGGCCCGGGTTGCTATTTCCTGCGCGAGAGTGGCAGGACACGGAAGGTGGTTCGCGTCCGGTAGTGTTGTGACCGACTCGGGCTGCTACTGCGGTTCATCGACGCACGGTCTTTCCGCTCCCGCGCGACGGAAGTTATACCGACTGAAACAAGCTTGACTTCCATCGCGCGAGCACGGGCTGGAACGCCAGCCGGTCAAGACCGCGGGGCGGGGAGATGAAATCACCACGGTCCGTGGCTTGACGTCCGGGGTTCCGGGCATATTGTGATGCGGTATGGCAGCTTCGAAGCGCAGCAGGCCGAGAGTCGTGGTCAGCCGGTGTTTGCTCGGGGAGCGGTGCCGATATGACGGGGAGGTCATCCGGAACGCGGCGGTGGTGCGGATGGGCGCGTTGGTCGAACTGGTGCCGGTGTGCCCGGAAGTGGAAATCGGACTTGGGGTTCCGCGCGAGCCGATTGACGTTGTGCTGGTCGCGGGCAGGTGCCGGTTGGTCGGACGTTCCTCGGGGCGGGACCTGACCGCCCGGATGGAAGGGTTCTGTCGTGGGTTTCTTGAGACGGTCGGGGAGGTGCGTGGCTTCGTGCTCAAGGCCCGGTCGCCGAGTTGCGGAGTCGGTGACGCGGTAGTGCTTGACGGCAAAGGCGAGGCGGTCGGAAGTACCGATGGGTTGTTCGCGGAAGCGGTGCTTCGGCGGTATGGCCGGGAACTGGTCGAAACCGAGGTCAGTCTTGAAGACCCAACGGTATTCAGTCGGTTTGTGGCAGCGGTGCAGGCCCGGGTTGCTCGCCGTCGCGGTGTTGTCTGATAGCGGCGAGAAAGGCGGTGCTGTACTGCTCGCATTTCATTTCTCCGACGCCCCTGACTTCGAGAAACCCTTCGGGCGTGGCGGGTTTCAGGCGGGCCATGTCGCGCAAGGTGGCATCACTGAAAACATGGAAAGCCGGAACGTGCTTGCGGTCGGCAATCTGGCGCCTGAGGCTCCGTAGCGCCTCGAACAGGTTCTCGTCGACACCTTCCCATGAGTCCCTGGCAGCCCTGGAGATTCTGCGGCGTTTCTTTTCTGCGGGTTTGAGCAGGCGGGGTGTTTCCGTGCCTTCCAGGAGGCGCCGTCCTTTCCCGGTTACGTTGAGAACATTGAACTCGCCGGCTTTCCGGACGTATCCCTGAGCCACCAACTGTTCGACCCAGTCGCGCACGACGCGTCTCTTGAAATCGGACAGAAGGCCGTAGGTACTGAGCGCATCGTGGCCTTTCTTCAGGATTCGCTCGTCGCGGGAGCCGGACAGGACCAGGGTGGTGTGGTCGGCACCGAACCGCTCGCCGAGGCGCAGGATACAGGAAATGACTTTCTGACCGATTTCCAGCGGGTTCTCGACGCAGTCCAGGTCCCCGAGGCAGACATCGCAGGCACCGCAATCGTCCTTGTCCAGGTCCTGGCCGAAGTAGTTGAGGATTGCGCGGTGCCGGCAGGTGACACCGGCGCAGTAATGATAAATGTCGTTCAGCTTGGCCAGGGCGATTTTCCCGGCCTCCGGTTCGGAGTCGCGGAGGATGTATTTCCAGACGCCGTAGTCGGCCCCGGAGTAGAACAGGCTGCATTCCGCTTCCAGCCCGTCACGGCCGGCCCGTCCGCTCTGCTGCTGGTAGTGTTCCAGTGATTTGGGCATGCCGGTGTGGATTACGTAGCGCACGTTCGATTTGTCGATGCCCATGCCGAACGCGATTGTGGCGACGATTGTAGCGACTTTTTCCCGGATGAATGCTTCCTGGCTCCGCTTCCGGTCCTCGTCTTCCATGCCCGCGTGGTACGGCGCAACGTTGTATCCCCTGGCAGCCAGGGCTGCGCACATCTCGTCGACGTCGGCCCGCCGGATGCAGTAGATGATGCCGGTTTCGTTTTGGTGGCGGTCGAGCACAGCGCAGACCTGGTTCAGTCCGTCCCGGCGACGTTCGACTTTGTACACGAGGTTCGGGCGGTCGAATGACCCGACCAGCACCTCCGGATTGTCGAGGCGCAACTGGGTGGCGATGTCCTTTCGGACCCGTTCGGTGGCGGTGGCGGTGTACGCGTGGATAGCGACCTGCGGAAAAGTCTGCTTCAGGAAACCGAGCTGGCGGTATTCGGGCCGGAAGTCGTGCCCCCACATGCTGACGCAGTGGGCTTCGTCGACGGCAATCAGGGAAATTGCGGGTTTGTCGAGGGACTCGAAGAAGCCCGGAGACACGATGCGCTCAGGCGAGATGTAGAGGAGTTTAAGTTCCCTTTTGCGAATGAGAGCTTTGACGGCGTTCTGCTCTCCGGCGGACCGGGTGCTGTCGAGCCGGGCTGCCGGGACCCCGCATTCGGTAAGGGCATCAACCTGGTCTTTCATCAGGGAGATCAGGGGTGAAATCACAATGGCCAGACCCGGCAGTGTGACTGCGGGTGCCTGGAAACAGATGGATTTCCCGCCTCCGGTCGGCATGACGACGACCGAATCCCGCCCGGCGATGACGGACCCGATAGCCTGTTCCTGCAGCGGCAGGAACTCATCATAGCCCCAGTACTTCTTCAGTGCGGCCTTGATGCGATTCACTGGAGCCCCCGCGCTCCGGCACAGTTGGTTCCCACGGGGCGTGGTCTTATTGGGGAAAACTGAAAACCGGGGACGCTACTCTCTTTACGCCTTTCCAATCCCGGCGCACTCCCTCTAAGCCGAGTCTTCACGCCGTTCTTCTTCTCCACGCCGTATTGTGTCTGCGGATTCGGGCTGTGTCAAGGCCGGTGGGGCGGTTCGGTGTACTGCTGAATCCGTCTGGAGGGAACACGAATGCCGAGTAGAGTTGAGGCTTGACCACATATCTGTGGCGGTTATTCTCGGCCATGGCGCGCAAGAGGCGACCAGGACGTGACCAGGATGGCAGCATTGCCCGGCGGGTGTGCCTCGTGGTCCTGGTTCTTGCCGTCCTGATTTCCTGCTACCCGTTTGTTGCGCCCGGCCACCCGATTACGTTTGATGTCTGGCCCCACTTCACGCGCCAGACAATCGTGCATCAGGCCCTGAAAGATGGGTTTTCTCCATTCCATACCTTCATGTTCTATTCCGGCTACCCGCACCTGAGATTCTACAGCCCGCTTTTTCATATGCTGGGTGGTGCGCTCGGATTCCTGACCGGTGGCGACAACCTGCTCGCGCTCAGGATTCTCTTGATTCTGATTCAGGTGCTCTCGGCAGGAGCGATGTACTGGTTTCTTCGGCGCAGGACCAGGGATGTTCAGAGTGCGGTTCTCGGGACACTGGTCTACGTCCTGACGCCCTGGCGGGTCCGGCATATCCCGGTTCTGGCCAATTTCCCGATGTCGCTGCTTTATCTGTTACTGCCGCTGATGTTTCTTGCCATGGACCGGCTGATTGAACGCCCAAGGCTTAAGACGAGCCTGCTGCTTGGCTTGCTGATTGGACTGGCATTCCTTTCCCATGTCGTCTACGCTGCGTTCGGGGTTCTGTTTCTGGTTGTCGTGTTCCTGTTTGGCTATGGCAAGCCTGTGCCGGGCCGGGCCGGAAGGAGAGATTACCATGAAGACATGAAAAAGAGCAGAAGTCAAAATGCAGAACCGCAGAGGCCGTCATTCGACATTGGGAGTTCGGCATTCGTTATCTATTGGGGCCGGCTGAAGTACTTCCTGCTGGCCGGTCTGGCAGCGCTTGGCCTGGCCGCTTTCTTTATTGTGCCGTTCCTTGCTGAGTACCGGAGTCATGTCTACCCGAAGTTGTTGATGAATATCCCCGGGCCTGACTTGCTGGTGTTTCTGGGGTTGAAGTCCAGGATTGGCGGCTATGCGGGCGGGTATCTTGGTTTGAGCATTGTGGCATTGGTTGTTATTGCAGTAATATCGCTCTTCTTTCAGTCCCGGTCAGCTCGAAAGGCCCAGATTCCGGTTCTGGTCATGATGGCTGTTTGCCTGGCGCTGGCATTCGCGGTTCCGCTGTTGGGCAAAAGCTTCGCCTTTCTGAGTCTGGGCCTGCTGCCCGAGCGGTTGCTGCTTTTCTTCATGTTCTTTGCCTCGGGATTGGTTGCTTCAGCCTGTCTGTTTCTCAAGTCCAGAATCGGATTCCTTGGCAGACGGCCGGTTCTACTCTTCTGTATTCTGGTAATCCCGCTGGCCTTTGACTGCCTGCCGGCTCACTTGCGGGTCCGCTACCCGACCAAAGAGGAGTTCCTGGCCAGGAAACCGGAACTCTACGAATTCATTGCCAGCCAGCGACCGGACAAGGTTCTTGACCTTAATGTCCTTGAGGACCGGATTGACGAGCCGATTCGGATTCAGGCATACCCGGCAATGGGCTTCCTGTTCGGTGGTCTGGCGACGCCGCTCGGCCCCCAGTATCACCAGTTTGCTCCCAAGTCGATGGCCTATGTGTATCCGTGGGTGAACCAGGTTGCGGCCGACCTTGCTGATACCACCACCCGTCTCCTTTCTCCCAATTCTCTTAAAGCACTGGCGCTGATTGGTGTCAGTCACCTTATCACCGAGCCCAAGCTTATCACTGTTGAGCAGGAGGGGACTGAGCACAACGCTTTGCTGGTGAAGGAAGGGATTGACTGGAACACCAGATTTATACAGCCCGAGAGAAAGCCCTGGCTGGTTTGTGGTGCCACAAAGGCCGGTCTGGCGCTGGCAAGCAATACCATCAGGCCGTTCCCTGCTGAAAGCCTGGTGCAGTCAGGCGAGTTCTATGTTGCCGGCGACTGGCAGGAACTTCTTTCTCTGGTGAGAATCGACCCAAGCCGGAAGCGTCTCAGTTTCATTCCGGTCAAAGGCCGATGCCGGCACCAGACTCTGTCCGGATTGCCGACTGTCGAGGTCCTTGATTCACGAATTCAGCATCAGAGCGTCAACCTGAAAGTCCGAGCCAGTTGCGACTGCTTCCTCAGGCTCGCCTTGAGCTACTATCCCTGGCTGCGGGTATTGCTGGATGGCGAGGAGGTTGAGTTCTCTGAGACCAAGGCCCATTTTGTGTACCTGAGACTTCCGGCCGGAACCCATACTATTGAAGTTACCGCGGGGCTCACCCCGATTCGGCGCTGGACACTGCTACTCAGCCTCCTGGTGTTGGTCGCTTGTGTGGTAGCCTTCCTCATACCGGAAAGGCGCAGGCCTTGACCTTGAGTCAGGTCGAGTACAGGTCGGTGCGGCGGTCGGCGATCAGGTGGTTGCGGGGGGTGACGTTCTTGTCGTCCGCGGCGGCCGGGTCGATTTCGATGATGTGGAGTTCCTCGGTGTCGGTTCCGGCCCGGTAGAGCAGCTTGCCGGTCGGGCCGACAAACTGGCTGCAGCCGGTGAAGGTCATGGCTTTCGTCCCGAGCGTCTCGGTGCCGGTGCGGTTGGCGATGATCCAGAACACGCGGTTCTCGGCGGCCCGAGTCAGGGTCATCCACTGGGCGTAGTCGAGCACGAGGTTGGAGGGGTGGCAGATGAGTTGGGCTCCGTTGAGGGTGAGGGCCTTGGCAGTCTCGGGCGCGAAGTAGTCGAAGCAGACCAGCATGCCGACCCGCACGCCGTCGATGTCGAATACCGGGAACGGTTTGTCGCCCGGGTCGAAGATGTCTTTCTCGTCGAGGAACAGGTGGGTCTTGCGGTAGGTATGACAGTTACCGTGCCGGGTGATGAGGACCGCGGAGTTGAAGATGCGGTCCCCGGCGCGTTCCACCAGCCCGATTACCAGGTTCAGTTCCTGCTCGCGGCAGAACCGGGCCAGGGTCTGGCAGGACGGGCCGTCCGGCACCGGTTCGGCGTATGTGGCCAGTTCCTTGCGGGACTGGAACATGTACCCGGTCAGGCACAGTTCCGGCAGCACCACGAGGTCGCAGTCAATGCCGGTCAGTGCCCGGGTGACGTGTTCAAGGTTGGTGTCCGGCCGCAGGTGTTCGGGACAGAACTGGAAGAACCCGACTTTCATGGTCAGGTCCGCGGGCGGAACCCTTCGCCGAGTACTTCGTAGACGTCGGTGATGACGACGAAGGCTTCGGGGTCGATTTCGCGGACGAGTTCCCGGACTCGGGGTACCTGTCTTTTGGCCATGACCGCGAACACCACCTGCCGTTTGCTGCCGGTGTGAGCGCCGGTGGCGTCGAGGAGCGTGGCACCGCGGTTCATTCTCGTAGTGATGGCGCGGGCGATTTCAGCCGCGGCCCGGGAGTTGATGAACATCGCCCGGGTGTAGCTGAGTCCTTCCAACACCAGGTCAACCGCTCTGGTCTGAAGGTAGAGGCTCAGGCAGCCATACAGGGCGAGTTCGAAGCTGCCGAACGAAATCCCGGCCCCAGCGATGACTACAGTGTCAACAATCAACATGGCCGTTCCGGTGGAAAGATTGGTGTAGCGGTTGAGAATCTGCGCAGCTATGTCTACCCCGCCGGTCGAGCCGCCACCGCGGAACACCAGGCCCAGTCCGGCACCGAGCAGGAGTCCGCCGAATACGCAGGCCAGAATCGGGTCGGCTGTTGCCGGGCCGAGGGGCAGGATATAGCCGAAAAGGTCAATAAGGGCGGAAAACATAACGACGCCCAGAATCGATTTGACTCCGTAATGCCGGCCCAGGACCCGGATGCCGATGATGAACAACGGGACGTTGACAATGACTATGACAAGGCCGATTGGGGTGTTAAAGAAATGGTTGAGAATTATTGCCACGCCGCCGACCCCGCCCGGGACAATTTTGTGCGGTATCAGGAAAAGGGCATAGGCCAGGGCCATCATCCCTGAGCCAGCGATAATCAGCAGGATGCTGACTAATTGCCGCTTGAAAGGGAAACGCACAACTGAGTCTAACCAGACAAGGCTTAGAGTCAACCACCCGGTCGCACCGAGCCAGGTAAATCGAGTTCTGGTGGGGTGATAGCGATATGTCGCAGTGCGTCTCCTTATGTCGCAGAGTTTCCTTGACTACACATCACCAGTTGTTATAATCTACGGTGCAGCAGTCCGAGGGTGCGTTTCAGCCGTCCCGAGTCATATCTGACCGTTACCAGGTAATCTCCTATCTCGGAGGTGGAGAGTCCAGCGAGGTTTACAAAGTCAAAGACATCATCGGTGAGCAGGTGCTGGCGATGAAAGTCCTTCGCGAAGACGCTCCCAAAGACGCGGAATTGAGACTCAACCGGGAATTCTACCACCTCTCACGATTCTCCCATGCCGGGATTGTCACGGCGCTTGACTATGGCACGAGCCACGAACACCGGCCCTTCTTCACAATGGAGTTCTTTGACGGCGTGCCTGTCAATATCTACTTCCCCGAAGGATACGCGCCCGAACTGGAAGACGTCACTATTCAGGCGCTTGGGGCCCTGGACAGCATCCATGCTCAGGGCCTGATTCACTGCGACCTCAAGCCGCAGCACGTCCTGGTCGCTGACAAAGGCGGCAAGCCCAGGGTCAAGCTGTTGGACTTCGGCTTTGCTGAAAAGGTCAATCTGGCGCAGGCCATTGAGCCGCGCGGCACTCTCGGCTATGTCGCGCCTGAAGTGTTCAAAGGCACGGACGCTGATGCCCGCGCTGACTTATACTCCCTTGGCATGGTGCTCTATGAGACGGTCACAGGCCAAGGCCCGTCCAGGGAGAAAAATCTGCGTGACTGGCTCAAAAAGCAGTACTACTCCGAGTTCGACCCGCCGCGCAAATACGACCCGGACATTCCGGGCAAATTCGAAGGGCTGCTGACAAGTCTCATCCACAAAGACCCGGACCGCAGGCCACGCTCTGCAACTGCGGCGATTCAGGCGCTCGCGGGCCCGCAGGCGCAGACTACGCTCACCGGCCCATGCAAGTACCTGATGGCGCCCAGCTTCATCGGGCGTACTCAGCCGCTCGAGCAATTACGGCACATCCTCGACGAAACGGCGCACGCTCATGCCCGGCTCGTATGCATTGCGGGTGAACGCGGGGTCGGCAAAAGCCGGCTCATGTCCGAATTCAAATACATGGCTCAACTCGAAGGTGCTCAGCTCCTCACATTCGAGCCCGCATCGCTCGGCGCCCGTCCCCAGTCGCTCATAGAAACACTCCTCCAATACCTCCGGGTCTACGGCAAACCCGAGCAGGTCGACATTGACGACAAGGCCCGGGCCGGCCTGTCCGAAGAAGGCAAATACCGGCTATTCGAAACTGTAACCCAGCGTGTCAAAGCCCTCAGCGCATCGCACCGGGTCGAGCACAGCCTGGTGCTGATTATCGACGACTTCGAGCTATTCGACCCGACCAGCCTTGAATTCCTCCGCTACCTCGGATTCAGCCTGGCAGGCGACCGGCTCCTGGTCATGGTCTGCGGACTCAAAGAAAAACGATTCCTTGACCTGATCAACGAATTCCAGCGCACCCAACACTCCAGTTCAATCACCCTCGGGCCGATGCAGCCGGACGAAGTCGGGGCGCTCACCAGCTCCCTGCTCGGCCACGACTTCAAAGAACAGCCGCTCGGCAACTGGCTCATGCAGACCACGGGCGGCAACCCGCTCTTCATCATCGAAACCATCCACGCACTCATCGACAGCAAAGTCCTCACCCTCAAACAACAACGCTGGACCTGCCAGACCGATGCCCTCAACGCCTACCTCGTGCCCGACACGGTCACCGACGTGACCAGGCGGCGCCTGCAAAACCTCTCGGGCCACGAACTCCAGCTCCTCCAGATAGGTGCGGCATCAGGCGGCCCGTTCACGCTCGAATTCCTCAGGGCGGTACTCAGCCACGACGAAAAAGCCCTGTTTGACGCCATCGCAACACTCAAAGCATCAGGACTACTCAGAACCATACCCGCGCACCA
>JAUWNN010000144.1 GCA_030612625.1 Caldifarciminota bacterium | reverse complement strand
CAGGCGATGCTTGAGAACCTGAGGTTGGTGAGCAAAGTGGCGAGCGCAATGGTGCCGGTCCTGGTGCGCGGAGAAAGCGGAACCGGGAAGGAACTCATCGCCCGGGCTCTGCACGAATCCGGGGCACGCCGGGACAAACCGTTTGTTGCTGTCAACTGCGCGGCAGTGCCTGAAGGGCTGCTCGAGGCCGAGTTCTTTGGCGTGGAAAAGGGGGCAGCGACCGGAGTTGCACAACGGAAGGGCAAGTTCGAGCAGGCCCACGGCGGAACCGTGTTCCTGGATGAGGTGGGAGATATGAGTCATGCGCTTCAGGCAAGGCTCTTGAGGGTGCTGCAGGAGAAGACGTTCGAGCGGGTCGGTGGTCTCAAGCCAATCGAAACGGATGTCAGAGTGGTGGCCGCTACCAACAAGAATCTTGACGAGATGATGCGGCAAGGCAAGTTCCGTGAAGACCTCTACTACCGGCTCAATGCGGTGGATTTGCTGCTGCCTCCTTTGCGTGAACGGAGGGATGATATTCGCGGGTTCGTGACCTATTTGGGCACCAGATGTAACCTGGAGTTCGGACGGAATATCCTCGGTCCCAGCGATGAAGTGATGGACTGCTTTCTTGCTTATGACTGGCCGGGCAACATAAGGCAGTTGCAGCATGTGGTGGAGCGGGCGGTGATACTTGCCCAAGGCTCGGTCCTGGAGATGAAAGACCTGCCGCCTGAGTTCCAGCAGGTTCAGCCGGTCCAGGTTGAAGGGTCGGTCGGCGGGTTGCGAAAAGCACGCAAACAAGTCCAGGCCAAGGCGGTCGCTGATGTGGAGCGGGCGATGCTCCTTGACTGCCTGGAAAGGGTGAACTGGAATGTCAGTAAGGCAGCCGAGCTTGCTGGGTACAGCAGGGCTCAGTTCTATCGTCTGATGCGAAAGCACAGATTCACTCGCCCCAAGTAGTAGTATACATAACCACAGATTAACACAGATAGACACAGCGCGGCCCCCGAAGGGCCGCAACCAAACCAGGATTAGCCACGAAATCACGAAAGGCACGAAGCAGAAGTAACCGCAGATGAATACCGATGAACGCAGATTCCTTTTCGGACTCTATCTGTGCAATCTGCGTAATCTGCGGGTCAGGCGAGACCGATCAACGAATTGGCCACGAAATCACGAAAGGCACGAAACAGGAATGATAGCGCAAAACATCGTCGCGAAAACGACGGTCTTGTACCTTTGTAGTACAGAGGGATACAGGATGGCGCTTCGCGCCAGGCTAGGTCAAAATGGAAATTGCAAAGTGCAAAAGTCAAAATCGCTTCCCTTTCATCTTCTTTCTTTTTGCATTTTTCAATCTGCAATTTGCACTTTGACTTCTGCCTTCATTCTTTTCGCTCCAATCATCTGCGGTTCTTTCTTTCTGTATGGTATCTTTCTTGCCACTTTTGCCCGAGAAGTGTTTCATTAGATGCGACTGCTGGTAACTCTAGTAGTAACTGGCTGTTAGCAAGTAGGATTCTCCCTGGCACAAAGGTAACTGTTTCACTAACTGAGAATCGAGCATAGAGTGTAGTCCAGAGTCAACTGTGTAACAACCCGGAAAGAGCATAGTTAGGACAACAGGTCAACTCGGGCACACGTAGTGCTTCTTTCCAAGGCGTGTGCAACATAAGAAACAGACTAGAAAGGAGGCGGCTATGGTAAATATCCGTCTAGGCAGATTCGTATACATGCTTCTGGCAGGCACTTTTCTGGTGGGTGCCTTCCTGCTACTGCGTTTGCAGCGGGTTGAGGCCAAAGACCTGGTTCCGACAGTGAATCCTGAACAGGCCGGTGAGATCTATCACGAGCGGATGGAAGCGACTGAGAGACTTCTGGAGACTGACCGTCTAGAGGTGACCAACCAATGAGACTGGTTTTCTCTGGCGTACGCCTGAGAACAGAATTGCAGGAACCTCAGACCAGAAACGGAATGGAGACCACAGACAAGCAGGGCTGCAAATGCGGCCCCGCTTGTTCTATGGGCCGGAACCGCACCGTTCACTTGTGTGAACCTGGTGCACAGACCGTGTCGGCAGATGGGACAGCACGCAATTGTCCGAGCAGGAGAGAGTTACAGGACAGACAGCCGGTCCGGGCCTTTGGTGATGTTCGGCCAGTTGAGAGGCTTCACACGGTCAGGTCTGATGTCCGGTTGCATAAGTCTCTAAATACCGGGAATTACGGGCAAGGGTCAGTTCTGGCACAGGGGATGCATACATTCAGTGCAGAAAGAAGAAAAGAGCTATTTGACAAAAGGAGGAAATAATGTCGAACAGAGTGACTTCGGGTGGAACGCAGGTGTCTGGATTCGCGACCATGAGGGGCGAGCATGACGGAGGTGTTGGCAAGGGTGACTGGTACAGCGGCAATCCTGGTCACCATTACCGGATTGCCGTAGATGTCGGGGTCGAGACAAAGCCGGTCTGCAGCATGAGCCGGTTAAGAAAGAGAGTCGAAAGAAAGACAGCCTCGGCAAATGCCTGATACTTTTCTTTGTGGTAGGGGTCTGGGGCACGGACGCGGGCCCTAGGCTGGAGGTGAAGATGGGGACCACGCAGGAGCAGGGCCGGCCATACGGCCCTGCCGCCTTGTTCGGTTCTAGCGGACCAGAGCCACCCGGTGGTAAGCGGTGGCGTCCGGAGTTTGTACTCTCACTATGTAGACACCGGCCGGTAAGGAACCGGGAGACCAGTGCAGGACCTGACCCGGCACAATCCTGCCTGAGTAGACGTTGGCCACCCTTCGACCTGCCGGGTCAAAGGCCTGAACCCTGACCGGCCCGTTTACCAGGGCGTTGAAACGGATGTCCAGGGTTTGGCAGAACGGGTTAGGTTGGGCTGTGCAACCAACCCGGTCTGGAACAGCCTGGAATCCAGGGCCGGCGATTCCGACATTGTTGTCAAACCAGTCCTGGCAGTTCTGGCAGGCATCAAGATAAGAGCTTGAATCCGCAGCACCAATGAACGCGAACGCAAGACGCTGGCGCCCGCCGTTTTCCCCCAGGTTGAACGGCCCGGTGCTGACCACAACAGACCAGTTGTAGGGCCGGTCTGAGCCGGACACACCGAGTTCGCCTTTGAGGGCCCGGAACTTCATGCTTTCATTCAGGCCTGAGTCCGGATAGACATACAGGCTGTGGTCAAGGCAGGCCAGGTATGAGGTCAGGTCCGGATAGAGCAGTTTTGCACCGCAATAACGGTTCCTAAGGTTGACGTTGCGCATGTATGCGGTGCGCAGTCCGGTTGATGTATAAGCCAGGTCGTGAAGCCGGTCTGTGGCTATGACGTCAAAGTCGGCAAGAATACCTGCATACAAATCGTCGACCGGTTCGCTGCCGGTGTTCACTACATCGTAGACCAGGATAACGAAGTTGTCTGAGCCTGGTTCGTGCAGACCCAGGCCGCGCTGGATGACCCAGATGCTCTTGGCGCTGGGATGACCCGCGTCAGTGAATGAGCTGCGCAGGAGTTGCCGGCTGTTCCAGATTGGTGTCTGGATGTACAGGCTTTCGCTCAAGACCCAGTCCTGGTCAAGCTGACTCGCGCTGACGTAGAATCTGTCCGCGACATAATCGGCCGAGTTGCCGAGGCAGAAGCTGGCGATATTGAGCGAACTGGTGTCTGATTTCGGGAATCGGAACCCCCGGCCGTTTCTTTCACCTTCATTGTCAAACCCGATTGCACCCCGCGCAGTCAGAGTGAGAGCGCAGGCACCGGTGTCGATTTCCGCGGTCACCCGGCCCGGATATCCGATCTGGATTGAGAAGCAGAATTCCCACTCATTCTCGTCTGAACAGACATGCGCCAGGATTTCCGGGTTTGAGCCCGGGAAGATGTCGGGCTCGGCCGTAACTATCAGGTCACTGGTTGCCGCGGTGTCGCCGGCTGGAATAGTGCCAAAGCTTGCAATGGAATCAGGAATCGAGATTCCGGTTCCGAGCGGACGGATTGTCACTGTGGCATTACCGGCTTGGGCCGTGCCGGTGTTCAGGACCACCAGGTTCAGGCGGCCGGTCTCGCCCGGCTCAAGAATGCCGTTGGGATGAGGCTGACCCTGGTCATCAATTCCAGCCCTCAGGAAAGCGATTAGCGGTTCCGGGGCTCCCATAAAGACTTTCACGTCTTTATGGGCTGGAAGGAAGTTGTGGCAGGATGCGAAGACTCTTAGTGTGCCTGGGGTGACCGGGTGGATTTCCAGGGTTACCCGGCCTGAGCTGTTGGTCAGCCCGGTCGCATATGTTTCTGAGCCTTTGCTCACGCAGACCCGAGCGTTGGCAACCGGACCTGAACCGGTCACAGTGATTTCCAGGTTTTGGACTCCGGACTGGATTGAGTCCGGGCAACTCAGGCTGAGCTGTCCGGGCGCTTCGGTCCAGATATCCAGGCTCGGGTCGCCAAGCAGGTTGAACTCGGTCATGCACCAGCGCCAGAGAGATGAGTACCGGGCCGAGTTGGCGTATTCTTCGCGTGACCTGGAGTGGCAGTTGCCGATGACGTATTCGCTCCGGTTGAGCAGAAAGTCATAGAACCGGATGCAGAGCTTTTCGGACGGGCCCATTGAGGGCGGTGTGCCCCAGCCATACCTTGAGTTCATCATCACCGCGATGCAGCCGCCGTTCGGGGCGTTGTGGCCGAGCTCGGCAAGGCAGTCTTCAGCCTCGAAATTGCCCGGGTTGCAGGCAAGGGATGTCATGATGGTGAACCGCCTGTCATTGGTCTGGCTCCGGGCCAGGGAGCCGGTATAGATGGCCGTACCGGTCTCGCAGTAAATCCCGCCCTCATTGCCGTGGCCGGCCGGGTCAAAGATGGCAAAGCCGTGGTTGAAAGAGTCGGCCACCACACTGGCGTTGGGCGGGTCTTCCATTTTGATGTCAGTCCAGCCTGGTGGAGTCTGGTTGGCGATCGAGTCGTTCACGACCCTGCCGTGGTACCCGATTGAGCGCCAGAGCCAGCCCGAAGGAAGCAGGGACCGTTTGATGTAATCGGTTGCCGGGTTCTGCTCATAAGTCTTGGTTTTGGATATGAAAGTCCGGACTTCGGCAGCGTTGTCCACTGAGGCCCGGCCCAGGATGATGTCTGCATACAGGTCTACTGAGTCCGACATCTCGCCGAAGAGGTTGTTATGGTTCGAGTCCCAGGAATAGTCAAGGTCTGCGTAATAGAGGTCGGTAGGGATATCACCCCGGGTATTGCCGACCCAGACCCGTATCTTCCGGCACGGCACGATTCCGTTATCACCGGCAAGAAGTACATAGGAGAGGCCCCGGTGTTCGTAATAGTCCTTGACCAGGTTGCGGATTTTCTCCTGCAGGTCCCGGCCCGGATAGTTCCGGTCAACCCATTCGACAGTGCGCATTTCGGTCCTGAGACCGCGGCCGGTTCTGTATTCAAGGAATGGCTCGAACTCGGCAGCGAGCTGGTCGCCGGTGATGACCAGATAGTCTATCTCAAGCTGGTCGGTTTCAGATGCGAACGGGCCGAACCGGTCCAGGTCTTCGGGGTTTGTCACCAGCCTGCGCAAGCCGGCCATGGCCCGGTCTCGCTGGTTCGGGGCAAGCACAGTTGGGGCCGGTGCATTGTCATCGTAGCACACCGTGACCCTGAGCCGGGTGTGCAGGAACAGTTTGCCTTTGTCAGGTTGGTATTGGAGCGGGAACACACTGACTGAAACCAGCCTGAATCCGGATGCATTGCCGGTCGTGAAACCGTGGTGCAGCTTCGCAGGAAAGAGTGCGCTGGATGAGTAGACATCAGGGTCAGGCTGCACGAATTCCGGGTCTTCCTCTGTTGAGATGGGCCGGGGCAGTTGGCACGGGACCAGGTTACAGGTTCCTGCCAGTTCCCTGGTCCGGACCGGCAACACGTCTACACTTATCACCCTTGCGTGCGCAGGCACAACGAGTGTGACTGTAACTTCAGGAATGCAGGGTTTGCCCGGGTCGGGAATGAGATGGCCGCGTGCCAGTTCCACAACATCATAACCGTTGTACCGGCTGAAATGGAGTTCAGCCGGGCTGAAGACCAGGTCATGGGTTATTGTGCCGGCCAGAACCAGTGCCGGAACGACAAGCAAGAAACAAAGCAGTCTTTTCAACTTTCCTCCTGTGAAATTTGCCGGCCCGGACATTGAGGATGTCCTGGTGTATTTTACCGGGACAAGAACGTTCACGGAGAACACCTTGACCCCCCTTACCACCCCCCCCTCTTTCCGGGCCGAAAGAACAGCCTATAAGTCATGGCTTATCAATACGCTATCTTGACTTATAAGCAGTTTCTTATCCCTCCAGAGGTGGGGGGGTGGGGTAGACCCCGGAGTTAGTCGGGGAAATTCCGGGGACATAATAAAAGATTATTGACATTCGCCGGGTGCGTGTCTAGACTGGTGTATGGCGCGATGGACACGAGTTGTGGTGCCTTCGGTACCTCACCACGTCACGCAACGTGGAACCCGGCGGCAGCCGGTATTCTTCGGGGATGATGATTACCAGACCTATCTTCGGCTGATGCGGGAATGGTGTGATAGGAACTCGGTAACGGTTTGGGCCTACTGCCTGATGCCGAATCACGTCCACTTGATTGCAGTGCCTGAGACGGAAACGGGGCTGGCACGGGCGATTGGTGAAGCTCATCGGCGCTACACGCGGCGGGTCAACTTCCGAGAGGAGTGGCGCGGGTATCTGTGGCAGGGGCGGTTTGCCTCGTGTCCGATGGACGAACGCTACCTGCTGGCAGCAGTGCGGTACGTCGAACTCAACCCGGTTCGAGCACGAATGGCGAAGCATGCCTGGGAGTACCGCTGGTCAAGCGCCGCAGCCCACATGTGCGGAGAAGACGATGCCCTGGTGAAGGTCAAGCCGATGTCAGACCGAGTGGCAAGCTGGCCGGAGTACCTTGTCCAGGGGCTATCCGAGGCCGAGTTGGATGCGTTGCGGCTGCACAACCGGACCGGCCGTCCATTGGGTGATGAGGACTTCGTGGCCAGCCTGGAGCTGATTACAGGCCGCACACTGAAGCCGCAGAAGCCGGGCCCCAAGGGGCCATGGAAACACAAGTGACCCGCCCCCGCGATGAAAAATCCTTTATTATGTCCCCGGAACTCCCACAGCCGGGTATACGTCGCCTGCAGCGGTTCCCATACCATAAGTGTGATAAGAGATGCAACCGGGATTGAGGAGCCCGGGCTGAACGGGATTGAACCCCTGCGTGTCAGCCTGGAGATTGCGTCCAATCCGGTTATCGGTCGGGCTCGATTCGTTGCGAAACGTTCAAGTCCGAAAGCGGTCTGTGTGGAGATATATAACCTGAGCGGTCGAGTCGTCAGAACATTGGTCCCGACGGTCACAGATGGAGAAGCTGTATTCTACGACTGGGATTGCCTGGATTGCCAGGGTGAACGGGTCGGCAGAGGTGCATACGTGGCATTGCTGAAATGTAACGGTCATAACTGCGGGCAGGATGCCTCGCGTCTGTTTGTAATCGCGGAATAGCAGGGCAGTAACGCGACAAGAGACTGTCGCATTTGGAGGTCAAGAGATGAGACAATTCAGAATCCATCCGGTACCCCTTGCATTGGCAATCGTTTTGGCTATGGTCTGCCTGGCTCACGCCAGCAAAACCGTTTGGCCGCTCTGGGACGTACGATACAAGAACAGCGGTCTCGGTGCGGACGATGCCTTGGTAGCAGCAGTCAGCGCTGAGGAAGGTGGCCAGCGGTACCTCTATGCCTGCGGTAAAGCATGGGAATTCCGGGGACATAATAAGAGATTATTGACATTTGCTGGGTGCGTGTCTAGAGTGATGTATGGCACGATGGGCACGAGTTGTGGTGCCTTCGGTACCTCACCACGTCACG
>JAUWNN010000206.1 GCA_030612625.1 Caldifarciminota bacterium | reverse complement strand
TCGTGCCTTTCGTGATTTCGTGGCCAATTCGTTGCTCGTTCTCGGCTGAACCGCAGATTACGCAGATTGCACAGATAGAGTCCGGAAAGGAATCTGCGTTCATCGGTATTCATCTGCGGTTACTTCTCTTTCGTGCCTTTCGTGATTTCGTGGCTAATCTTGGTTTGGTTGCGGCCCTTCGGGGCCGCGCTACGTTTATCTGTGGTTTATTCTTCGTCCTGGTGCGGAGCGCCATCCCTTGGTTGTGAAACAGGGCAACGGAAATTCTTGCTTGACTTCACAGCCTGACCGGTTATTTTCCGCCCGGTGAGAAAAGACCGGTTCCTTATGGCAGCCGCCCGGTTCCACGGCCATCTTGGTCCCTGGCTTGTTTTGGGCCTGCGAACCGGCCGTTATGCCAGAAGAATACTGGGCGGCTCGCCCTTTGACCTTGAGGCACGTGTCCACTGCCCGGCGAGAACACCCTACACCTGTTTCCTGGACGGAATTCAGTTCGGGTCCGGTTGCACTCTGGGTAAAGGCAATATCCGTCATGTCCGCTCAACCCGGGTCTGGGTGGAGTTCGCGCGCCGGGAATCAGGCTGCAACGTATTCATGGCCCGGGCGCCAGGCAGGGTCAGAGCCGGGCTGAAACTCGAACTTCACCCGGACGTCTGGACCGAGCTTCATCTCAAGCCGGCCCGCACCCAAGCTGCGGTTGCTGCCCTGGGCCGGGAAATCTTTCGCCGGCCATTCCGAAAACTGTTTCTCAAAAACCCGCATCAGCCTGAGAAACCGACATAGGAATCTCAACATAGGACGCATAACGCTTCACGCTTGACGCTGGCCTCCGGCGTAATGCACAATGCGTATGATGCGTCATTTGTGCTTCTATTCCGGTTCTTGGGTGAGGCGGGCCGCTTGACTTTGTCAGGGTCAACTTTATATTCTCTCGCCATAAAGACACAAGGAATTCCGGTGTCTCTGAGGTAAGATTCGTTTTTATGCCATGAAGATTCGCCAAAGCATTGTCCGTGTCATCCGGGAATGGGGCCCGGTTATTCTTGCTGTTCTGCTGATTCGCTCGTTCCTGGTCGAAGCTTTCATGGTGCCCACCGGCTCGATGGAGGACACTATCGCAATCGGCGACTTCATGCTCGTGAACAAATTCATCTATGGGGTCAAGCTGCCCTTCTCCGACCGGGCAATTGTGCCGGTCTCAAGTCCAAAGCCGGGCGACATCGTCGTGTTCCGGTTCCCGCAGGACCCGGACATGCCCGAGCCAGCCGGTCGCTATGCTCGGCTTTTTCCGAAATGGCTTCCGCTGCTGCCTTTGTTCTGGGATAAACAGTCACGCTTCTTCAAGTGGCACATCCCAAGGAATTTCATCAAACGGTGCGTGGCAATTGCCGGCGACACAGTTGAATGTCGGAATAAGAGACTGTATGTCAACGGCAAGCTCCGGTTCGAGCCCTACGCCATGCACAAGGACGCACGCCGCCTGCTGCCCGGGCTGGACCCGCCGCCGCCTGACTTCCAGTACAGTTGGGAACAACAGCGGTTTTACCAGACCGCTCTTTCGCCCTATGTCCGGGACAACTTCGGCCCGGTCGTGATTCCCGAAGGTCACATCTTCGTCATGGGAGACAACCGGGATAACTCAGAAGACGGCAGGTTCTGGGGCCCGCTCGAACTGCGTCACCTCAAAGGCAGACCCCTGGTGCTTTATTTCTCTTCAAAGGCCGCACCGAATATCGCCAGAATAATCCTTTCGCCCTGGGCTATCAGATTTGACCGTATCGGCCGGATAGTCCGTTAGCCTCCTCGCCACCAGGACCCGAAGAGAAAACTCAGAGTGTCTCAGGGTCGGGTTGACTTTCCCGGGCTCTTCTCTACATTTGCACCGATGGACCCATTGCATAGTGCCGCACCGGCAGGGAATCCTGGCAACAGCTCCACCGGTGTTCAGATTGTCGCTGTTGACGGCCTGATGATAAGGACACTGGAACTTAAGGGACTCCTGTGTTTCCGCTGTCTGCTTCTGGAAGACCCCCGGCTGCCTGAGCCAGGTCCGGGCGAATGCCAGGCAAGAACAGAAGACTTTCTGCTCCTGGTTACCGGTGAGAAGTCTGGTATCAGGATAGCGGTCGGCGGCGAACAGATACTCGGCTATGCGATGTTTGGTCGCCCCGGACTGTTCCGCTATCTGGACAGACTGCCTTTCGAGATGAAGCAGGATGCATTACTCATTGCCGCGCTCTACGCCACGCCTGATGCCCGGGCCGACAATGTCGATGTGGACCTGCTGGTCGCGGTGATGGACTTTGCCCGGGAAAAGGGTTTTGAGGTTGTTCAGGCGGTGTGCCGCCCGGAATCTGGACTCAAGCCTGAAGGCCGGGCCGAGCTTTTTCAGGCCGCCGGTTTTGAGGTAAGCGAACCAGTACATGGACTATGTCTTGCTGAAACCGCGATTGAAGCCTGGGACCAAGCCGAGAAGGAATCTGACTTTCCTAGTGCATGAGCTTGATTAGCTGCTTGCTCTGGAATCTGATAAGGAGGCAAAATGGTCTATTCCACCAGTATCGGGCTGAAGACCAAGGGGTTCACCGACATCCAGAACATCACGCCTGAAGTCCGGCAGGCTGTGGTTGATTCAGGAATTCGGGAAGGAATTGTCTGTGTGGCAAATCCCGGGTCAACAGCCGGGATTACCACCATCGAATTCGAATCGGGTGCTCTGGCCGACCTGAGTCAGGCTCTGGACAGAATTGCGCCCCAAGACGGTCGTTATGAGCACAACGCCACCTGGGGTGACGGCAACGGGTTTGCACATTTGCGTAGCGCTCTTGTGGGTGCTTCCCGCGCCTTCCCGGTCAAGAACGGCGCGCCCGTGCTTGGAACCTGGCAGCAGGTGATTCTCCTGGACTTTGACAACCGGTCCAGAAAACGGGTCTTGACAGTTGTGGTAGTCGGTGAGTGAAACTGGCCGGGTGTCTGGTATGGATATGAAGAAGGAGTCACGGACGCCCCAGTATCACGGTAATCTCGTTGACCGAGCCGGTTCTTGGAGGCCGAGTCGCCGTGCTCCTGTCTACTTAGACGCTGTCCGGGCGTGAAAGATGCAGCAGGCTCACTTTGGGATTCGCATGACTGTGTTACACAGGTGCCAACCAGTATATGCCTGATATTAGGATAGTTACAAGCATATTACTTGCGGGTGAAAGCTCAGGCGCTGCGGCAGAAGGGACTTGAGATGAAAATGGTTCGTAGCGCATATCTCCTGGTTCTCTACAATCAGAATGCCCGAACGAAAACCATCGGTAGTCTCGGACCAGTAAGGTTCAAGCGCGGCTTGTATATTTATGTCGGGTCAGGCGGGTCAAATGTCCTGAAAAGGGTCAAGAGACACCTGAAAGCGACCAAGCCGAAACGCTGGCACATTGACTACCTGACTACCGGTCCGCGCCGCATGAAGCCGGTTGACAGTTACATCTTCCCGGGCGATGTTGAATGCCGGCTGGCGCGGTTCCTGGACAAACGGCTTGAGACAATCAGGAAATTCGGTTCATCAGACTGTGGATGTAAAGGCCACCTTTTCTATGCCGGAGAAATCAGCAGCTTCAGGCAGGCGTTTGATGAACTTGTCCGCAGGTTTGGCAAGCCCTAAGGGATAACCACAAACTTGCTCTTATAGTTGTCGGTGCCGTTCAGGGTCAGTTCCACCACATAGAGACCGGCTGCAAGATTGCGCTGGCAGAATGTATATTCGCCTATGCTCAATCTGCCTTTGGCAAGCCGGGCAGTAATTCGTCCTGCCTGGTCAACAATCCTCAGCCTGACCATGGCGGCTGAAGCCAGCCCGAACCTGATTGCCGCAAACCCGCGGGTCGGGTTGAGCGATACTTCCAGAGCACGGGACAACGCGGCACCGGGTAACTCCTTAATCCCGATACCATTGTCGGTGGTCACAAGCATCGAGTCAGTCGTGGTATTGCCGCAGATGTCCAACGCCTTGACCAGCACCCGGTAATTGCCGTCCGGTACCTGGTCGGTAGCCCATCTGCCCTGGGTATCGCCCGCCTCGATGACAGTATCGCCGTCCGTATTGGTGACGATATAGAAGTATTCGCGGGACTGCATAGTGCCCCGGGAACGGCAGGTGGCGTCGTTCTTGTAGACAACATGCACGTTCTCAGCATCGAGCCGGTTGGAGAACCGAACCGAGACCGTCCAGGGAATGACAACTGCTCCGGTTTCACTCCTGATGCTGTATTCAATCTGGTACGGAGCGAGTCTGTCCCAGGTCGGGTTGCCGGACGAGCATCCGGTCTTGTCATGAATCCGGGCGATGATGTCAATATCACCCTGAAGACCGGTCGGGTCAAGATAGCTGCTTGAGTTGTCCTGGCAGAACGCGAACCGCTGGCCGGGCCGGCTGTCTTCGAACACCGGAGCTGCGGTGTCGGTATTGGGCTCAACAGTGATAATCGGATTCTCGATGAACCACCAGGTAGTATTCGGGAATCTCTGCCAGGTGGCACCGGTGTCGGAAATCCTGGAGAAGTGAACATGGTCAAACCCCATTCCCATCGGATAGAGATAACCAATAGTGTCACCCTGGCTGACTTCATCGTCCAGTTCCTTGTGGGGCCGGGATTCATCGAGATGGGCGTACATCCAGCCCGGAGCACGACCGGTATGGTTGAGACCGGAGTCAGATACGGCTATTCTGTAATGCATCGGCTGTCCCGGAGTGCCGCAGGCCTTGACCCAGCCGTGGCTTACTGAGACAACCGGCGCGTGCTGTTGGCCGGGCGGCATCACGTCAATGCCGTTATGGAAAAGAGCGAGGCTCATGTAGTTCTGGTAGTTGCCCCAGTTGTTGCATAACGGATGAACCGAATCGGTCGGGGGTATCGGCCAGATGACACCGTACGACAGTCCTAATGTCGCTGTCAGACAGGCGAAGAGCCGTGCCAAGGATTTGTATGAAGTCTCCATGAACTAGCGGGTGATGACGAACTTGCTTTTGTATTTGTCCACGCCGTTCAGAACCAGCTCGGCAACGTAGACGCCGGTAAGCTGGCGGCGGCTGGAGAAAATATGACCGCCGGCGGCCAGTCGTCCGTCCACGAACTGCTCAACTATCCGGCCGGCCACGTCGACAACCCGCAGCCGAACCGACGCCGGTTTGCCCAACCCGAAGCTGATACTGACCGGCCCTGAGCCTGGATTCGGCCAGACCCTGAACGGCTCTGACAGGACAAGCGGTGCCAGGTCTTCGACCCCAACGCCGTTGCTTGTCGTGACCAGCATCGAATCGGTGGTGGTGTTCCCGATGTGGTCCGAAGCCCGGACAATCACCCAGTAGTCGCCGTCACCGACCAGCGCGGTATTCCAGTTCCCGCTGACGTCGCCCGATTAGATGACTGAATCCCCGTCGGTGTTCGTGACGATGTAGTAGTAAATCAGGCTATTGTAGTACCCGCGCGACCGGCAGGTGTAGTCGTACTTGTACACGACAGACACGAGGTTGCTGAA
>JAUWNN010000179.1 GCA_030612625.1 Caldifarciminota bacterium | reverse complement strand
TGCTGAACCCGACACGTCACCCTCGACCAGTACGAGCAAGCGGCCCCCACGAAGCGGCTGAACCGCAGATTACGCAGATTGCACAGATAGGGTCCGGAAAGGAATCTGCGTTCATCGGTATCCATCTGCGGTTACTTCTGTTTCGTGGCTTTCGTGCTTTCGTGGCCAATCCTATATCGGTTTTCGGGTCTGCTTGCCATCCCGGTGTGGCCGGGCATAGTAAGACAATGGTGAGGACAGTGTTGGTATTCCTGCTCCTGCTGCTTGCGCCGGGATGCGGGGACAAGACACATCCGCCCCAGGTCCCGGACCGGCCGCAAGGACCCTCAAGCGGATTTCCGAATCATCCTTATGACTTCTCTGCCAGGACCACGGACCTTGACGAAGATTCGGTTTCCTATCAGTTTGACTGGGGTGACGGCGATTTATCGGACTGGACCGGCTATGTTGCATCGGGTGAATCCGGAACCGGTTCTCATGCCTGGGAACAGGCCGGTACCTTTCAGGTCAAGTGCCGGGCCAGGGACATACAGGCCTGGTCCGAATGGTCCGAGCCTTTGGTGATAACGATTGCGGGCGATGGAGCGGTTGTCTGGGAGGCCGCGCTTGGTGCGGACGCTGCCGGTTGTCCGGCCCGGCTGGGCGATGCGATGGTGTTTGCAACCACGGCCGGAGACCTGGTCTGTCTGAATGGTTCAGGCCTGGAGCAGTGGCGGGTTTCATTTGAAGCGGCTGTTAACGGGACCCCGGCCGTGGCAGGCGATACCACTGTCTATGCGGCTTGTACCGACGGCCGGATTTATGCACTTGATTCTCTGGGCAGGCAGAAGTGGGAGCTGCTTCTGGCCGGGACTCCGTGCACACCGGCAATCGGCCCGGACGAGAGGATTTATGTCGGGGCAACCGATGGCAAGCTTTATGTAATAGATTCGGACGGCAGGTTTGCATGGTCCTATCAGGCTGACGATGCGATTGCCTGCCCGGTGGTGGTGAGCACGGACACAACAGTTGTGTTCGGATGCGATGACGGGGATGTCTATGCGGTCGGGCCGGACCGCAGATTGCGCTGGCGCTTTGCCACCGGAGAGCGGGTCAGGACATCGCCGGCTCTGGGTGCAGACGGCACGGCATATGTCGGGTCTGAGGACAACTGCCTGTATGCTATCGGGCCTGATGGCCGGGAGAAGTGGCATTTCAAGACTCAGGGAGATGTTCGCTCTGGTCCGTGCATCGGGCCGGATGGAAAGGTGTTTTTCGGCTCGGACGACAATGTTTTCTATTGTCTGGATGCATGGGGCAACCTGGTCGGGCAGTTCATTGCGGGCGGGGATGTCCGTTCCGGACCGAGGCTGGCTGATAACGGCCGGGTCTATTTCGGCTGTAGTGATAACCGGCTGTATGCGCTTGACTCGACCGGTGTCCTGGTGTGGAGGGTGGAAACCGATGGCCCGGTTACCGGCTCAGTGCTTCTGGATGGCAATGGTGTGGTTTTCTTTGCAAGTGGAGCGATGGCGTATGCGGTTGCCGGTTCCGGAATACTGGCTGATTCAGACTGGCCGACCTGTCGCCATGACCCGCAGCGCACAGGTCGAGCAGAATAACCTGGAGGAGGAGTTGTGGCAAAGACTGTGATTGTTCTGGTGATGGCAGCGGTTGCTGCTTGTGCAGGAGTAATGCAGATTTCGGTCAGGGACCAGGGTGCTCAGGTTCCAGGGGTTGTGCAGATAGAGGAGAGAAGCGAGGCAGGCTCTGTGCCCGGTTCCGATGAACTGCCGTATCTTCCAGGCTGGCCGGTCAGGGTGTCAAGCGCAAGCAGCTTCGGCCCGGCCCGTGGGATTGCGCTGGCCGATTTCGACGGCGACGGGAAGCTCGAAGTAATCCGGCCTGCGACTGCCGGCCAGATTCATGTCTGGAAACATGACGGCACCCCTTATCCGGGCTGGCCCCAGACGCTGAACAATATGGCCCAGTATGCAGCCTCGGTCGCGGATGTTGACCTTGACGGTGAGTATGAGATTTGCGTGAACACCCGGGGTATGACATCGGGCGGCAAGGTTTACCTTTTTGACGAGAACGGGAACCTGAAGCCGGACTGGCCTTTTACCGGGCCGGCTAATGGTAACTTTGCGAGCTCCCCGTGCCTGGCTGATATCAACGGCGACGACACTCTGGAGATTATCGTTGGGGAGCGGGACTATCCGATTGGCCATCTCCATGTCCTGCGCTATGACGGGACCGAATTCTCTTCTGCCTGGCCCTGCTCGCTCGACCATGTGCCGACCGGCACCGCTGCGATTGCAGACATCAACCTCGACGGCATAACCGACATCATTTACTACTCGTACAACTCCGTTTATGTATTCCAGCCGGACGGAACGATTCTCTCAGGTTGGCCCCAGACAATGCCCAATGGCCGGAACTTCTCCTATCAGTCACCGGCCCTGGCTGATTTGGATGGGGATGATACCCTGGAAATCGTAGTGGCAATGCATAAGAACGGCGGCGGCTGCTATGTCTGGCGTCATGACGGGACGCTCGCGGTCGGCTGGCCTTATGGGTTCTCGCGTTGGACTTATTGCCCGCCGACCGTGGCCGACCTGTATCGGGATGGAGACCTAAAGGTGGTCTGCGGGTTGTCGGGTGTGATTGGGGGCGGGGCACAGGTGCTTTATGCGTTTGACGATGACGCTTCAGTCCTGCCTGATTTTCCTTATTACCAGTCAAGCGGAGATGCGGCTGAAGGGAATATCACTGTTGCTGACATCGACGGGGATGAAGATATGGAGATTATCTTTAGCAGCAACCTGATGACAACGGCCGATTCGATGGGTTACCTGTACGCAATACATCATAACGGGACTCTGGTTTCGGGCTGGCCGCTGCGGACGTTCGGGTTCACCTATATGAACGGCGCGACCGTGGCCGATGTTGATGGGGATGATTCGCTCGACATCATTGCGGTCTCGGCGTGCGGTTCCCAGATGCAGATTTCTATCTGGGAGGCCGGGGTTCCTTTCAACCGGATGAGCTGGGAATGGCCGACCTATCACTTCAACATGGCCCGGACCGGGCTGTACGAAGCGGCAAGCGTGGGCGTGGCTGAGCCGAAAGCCCGACCCGCGATTCGGTCCGGATTGCGGTTGCTGCCCAACCCGGCAAAGCCGGGTCAGCGATTGAGCTTCTTGCTTGGTCGCAAGGGCGATGTGAGTCTTGACCTATATGACCGAACCGGCGTACTGGTCCGCAAGCTGGCCCGAGGCAGGATGGAGCCCGGCAACCACGATGTGTTCCTACCCGCAGACCTGTCTGCCGGAGTCTACTTTGTCCGATTGAGTCTGGACCGCGCCATCTCAAGCTCCAAGCTCGTAGTGCAGCGCTAGGAAACAGACTCAACCGCCAAGCTCGCCAAGAAGAAGACTAAACACAAAGACACAAAGAGCACGAAGAAGGGCGAAGGCAAAATGCAAAGTGCAAATTGCAGAAGGCAAAACCGCAGAGCCGTCTGTCATTGCGAAGGAGCGAAGCGACTGCGGCAATCCTCTGCTGTCCTTCACTCGACACTCGGCATTTGCCATTCGTCATTCGGCGATGGGTCTGGTTTTGGACTGCGGCGGCTTGCCACCGCTTTCATATGCGGAAGCGCCCGCCACCGCCCCGCACTTCGGGCATTTCCAATGCTTCTTGTACAACTTACGGAAAACCTGGTCCGAGGTGCTGTTGTTCAACTGTCCGAATCGCCCGGTTCCACCTACCTACCCGAGACTACTACCTTTTTCGTCTCGGCCGCAAAGGGGGTGGACAGCCTCAGGAAGTAGGTGCCGGGTCCAGGTGGGCTCCAATAGATGTGATACCTGCCTTTCGTCAGTTCTCTGTTGACAAGGGTGCGTGCAAGTCTGCCTGATGCGTCGTACAGGTTCAGACTCACCGGGATTCTGTTATCCCCGGCTATCTGATAGTCTATCCGGGCTGGGCCAAGACCGATAACACTGGGGTTTACCTTCAAGCACATCTGCCTTTTGTTCAGCTCAGATGGTTCAGACTCTATCCCCACAAGCGAGTCAATCCGGGCGTACCGCACAGTGCCCAGGTTGCCGCTTGAATTCACACCGCCGATTACATAAAGATACCCGTTGTCCACGCATGAGCCGTGACCGGTTCTGGTTTCGGGCAGGTTTGCGGTCGCGTTCCACAAATCCACTACTCCGCTGTCCCCGATGTGTCCGTGCCACACGGTGTTGTAATAACTGAAAGCGGTCTGGCCTCCGGTCAGCAGCAGTTGCCCGTCATGCGCGCAGCAGGGATGACCGTACCGGGCAGCAGGCAGATTGGTTGTTGTTTCCCATGAGCCGATTGAGCCGTTCTGCCGGACTTCAGCGTACCACACGGTGTTGTAAGGTCTGGGCAAGGCTCCCATCGTGAATCCGCCGGTCACATACAAATAGTCCTGGTGCGCGCAGGAGCCGTGACAGCGGCGCACCGCGGGCATCGCGGTAGTTGAATCCCACGCGCCCAATGTCCCGCTGTCGCCAAATGGAGCGTACCATACCGTAGTGTAATCCCTTGTGCCGTCATATCCACCGGTCACATACAGGTATCTGTTATGTGCTACAGTGCCGATTCCGTCACGCGCAGCCGGCAGACTTGTGGTTGTTGCCCATGACCCGATTGAGCCGTTACTCTGTATCCGGGCATACCATACCGTATTGCGATAGCTGCCATTGCCATAGCCGCCGGTCACATACAGGTATCCCTCATGTGCCACACAGCCGTGATACATGCGACCGGCCGGTAGACTGGTGGCCGATTCCCACACCCCGAGCGAGCCGTCCGGCTGGACTTCGGCATACCAGACCGTATTGTGACCGACACCTGACTGTTCGCCACCGGTCACATAAACATATCCGTCACAAGCGCAGCAGCCGGGATACCAGCGAGGTGAAGGCAGAGGAGTGGTTGAATTCCATTGTCCATAAGCTATCGCACAGCTCATCAACACTGCCGCAAACAGAGAAGCAAATCCATGCGCCGGGAAGGCCGGGTGATTCTTCATTGAGACCTGCATTACACTGAACTTACGGCAACTCATGCCTCCTGTCAACTCTTTGCTGTACCCATTCTGCGGCAAACGCTTAGCAGATTTCAACCGCCAAGAAGAAGCTTAAACACAAAGCTTGCCCTGCTCTGCTCCGAGCAGGTGCCATCCGATGGCTCACGGAGTCGAAGGGGCACCAAGAGCACGAAGACGGGCACAAGTCAAGAGTCAAAGTGCAAAAGGCAAAACCGCAGACCCCGCTGTCATTGCGAAGGAGCGAAGCGACTGCGTCATTGCCCCGGTGTGCTGGGGCCGTTGGCTGTGAGCTGTCAGCCGATAGCGGTCTGCGGAATGCGGTCAGCGGAGAGCGGGCATCGTCCTTCCGGTCCCTGGGCGAATGTCAAGATTGAAGACCTGTCTGCGTGTCGCACAGGCAGACCTGACCCCTAACCCCTGACCCCTTACCGACCCATATCGTTCTTCAAGCGTGGGTTGACGGTGCAAGCGGTTGCGTTAGACTCGGGTATGTTTCAGGAATTGCTTGCGGTAGTCAGAACCTTGAGAGAGAAATGCCCCTGGGACAGGAAACAGACCGTAGCCTCGACCCGGCCTCTGGTACTCAATGAAGCATACGAGCTGGACGAGGCTTTGGGTAAGGGAGATAAGGGACACATCACCGAAGAGCTCGGGGATTACCTGTTCATGGGCCTGTTTCTTGCCGATGTGCTGGAAAAGGAACAGGGCGTCAAGCTTGAAGATGCGCTCAAGGGGATTGTTCAGAAGCTCAAGAACCGGCACCCGCACGTGTACGGCGATGTTGTTGTGCAGGACGAGCGCGAAGTGCTTGAGAACTGGGAGCGAATCAAGCGTAAAGAGAAGAAGAGTGAAGCTCAGGTGAAATCAATCTTCGAAGGCCTGCCCAGGTCTTTTCCCGGGCTCAAGCAGGCTCAACTGATTCAGGAAAGGTGCCGCAGGGTCGGGTTTGACTGGAAGGAGCCTGACGATGTCCTGGACAAGGTTGCCGAAGAAGTTGAGGAGGTCAGGGCCGAGCTTGAAGGTTCGAGCCCGGACCAGGAGCGACAGGCTGAAGAGATTGGGGATTTGTTCTTTGCTCTTGTGAATCTGTGCCGGCACCTGGGGGTTGATGCTGAAAGCACTCTGCGGGATGCGAATGCCAAGTTCATGCGCCGGTTCAAGCTGGTTGAGCAGGAATTTGTGCGGCAGGGGAGAAGTCTGGAAAAGGCAACGCTTGAACAGATGGACGAAGTCTGGGAACGAATCAAGCACCGCAAACCAGACCAGGACTGAACCGCCAAGAGAAAGACTAAACACAAAGACACGAAGAACACAAAGAGAAACCGCCAAGAACGCCAAGGCCGCCAAGAAGAAGACTGAACACAAAGACTCACTATGTCAAACAGAGCTTGATGTTAGCCTCATACGGTGGCGCATGATTTGAGCCAAGTGACGGTCTTCATTGTAATTGCTCCGGTCTCGCCACACAGCATACGCGATCTTCAGTAGCAGGTTCGC
>JAUWNN010000219.1 GCA_030612625.1 Caldifarciminota bacterium | reverse complement strand
GTCCGACATTCCCAAGAACCGAAATAGAGCCACGAAGACACGAAGAACATGAAGCGGAGAAGCAGCAACCGTGCGGCCTGGAAGAGATAGGGTGACACCCTTGCGCTGCGCAGGGTGTCACCCTCGCCAGTTCTGGGTGGGTCGGTTCATCATTCGTGGATTTCGTGCTTTCGTGGCCAATTCTATATTGGTTTTCGGGACATTGGACCTGCTTGACAGGCCCACTCTGAATCCTATCATTCAGTTGAGTGAACCTCATAGATACCCTGGCTGTGGAAAGCGACAGGAGAATTCTTCTTGTTGTTCTGGATGGCCTGGGTGGGATTCCGCGTGACAAGAAGACCGAGCTTGAGGCTGCCTGGGTTCCGAATCTGAACCGGCTGGCCGCAAAGTCTAGCCTCGGGTGCCTGGTTCCGATTGATGTTGGAGTAACACCTGGTTCAGGCCCGGCACACCTGGCTCTGTTCGGGTACGACCCTGTTGAATACCGGGTGGGACGCGGAGTTCTCGAGGCCCTGGGTATCGGACTGGATATCGGACCGGACGACCTTTGTGCACGCGCCAATTTCGCCATCCTGGACTCTGAAGGCAATGTCAAGGACCGTCGTGCCGGAAGAATCCCGACTGAGTCTTGCGCCGAGCTCTGTGAGCGACTGCAGAAAGATATTTCCCGGATTGAAGACGCCGAGGTGATGATTCGGCCTGGGAAGGAGCATCGTTTTGTGGTGGTGTTTCGGGATGAAGGCCTTGGAGACGGGCTGACCGATTCGGACCCGCTTCATAATGGAAGAGCGCCTTTGGGAATCGAACCGCTGCGACCTGAGGCAGGGAAGTCTGCCCGAGTAGCGAACCGCTTCATTGAGCGCAGTGCGGCCATTCTCGCCGGAGAGAAGCGAGCCAACTATGTGCTTCTGCGCGGTCTGGCGAAGAAGCCGGTTATCCCGACGCTGCAGGAGCGCTTCAAGCTCAAGCCGGCCTGTGTTGCCGCTTACCCGATGTACCGGGGATTGGCCAAGCTGGTGGGCATGGATGTTCTGGAAACCGAGAACACCTGGGACAGCGAGGTGGCAGCCGTTCGGAAACACTTCGAAGATTATGACTTCTTCCATTTGCATTTCAAGGAGACTGATATGGCGGGCGAAGACGGCGATTTTGACGCCAAGGTGGAATTGATTGAGAAGTTCGATGAGGAGGTCGTGCCGCAACTGACCGATATGGGATTCGATGTGCTCTGCATTACCAGTGACCATTCCACACCCGCTGTATTAGAGGGTCATTCCTGGCATTCGGTGCCAGTTCTGGTTTATTCCCGTTATGTCCGTCCCCAGGCACGTGTCGAGGAGTTCGGGGAGCGAACTTGCGCACGAGGGGATTTGGGATGCTTGCGTGCCCAGCAGTTGATGGGTCTGCTTCTGGCCCATGCCTTGAGGCTGAAGAAATTCGGGGCATAGGTGGCTATCCGAAGAGCGGTCATCTCGGTTTGGGACAAGGCCGGCATTGCTGAGCTGGCCAAAGTCTTTCATCACCAAGGATACGGAATCCTTTCCACTTCTAAGACCGCAGAAGTCATTCGGAAAGCCGATGTCCCGGTCACTGAGATATCGGAGTTCACTGGTTCGCCCGAAATCCTGGGTGGAAGGGTGAAAACACTGCATCCCAAAATCGCGGGCGGGATTCTCACCACCAGGCAGGACCCAACAGTGGAACCGATAGACATCGTTGTCTGCAATCTTTATCCGTTTGCTGCCGGGCTCGAGCGGGAAGCAAAGCACGATGAAATGGTGGAACTGATTGACATCGGGGGTGTCACGCTGCTGCGGGCCGCGGCCAAGAATCATGCGTTTGTTACCGTAGTTCCAGGCCCTGAATACTATCCGCAAGTGATATCGGAAATCGAGGAACGCGGTGCGGTCCGGGCCAAACTGCGCCTGGAGCTGGCACGCCGGGCATTCGAGATTACCAGTCGCTATGATGCAGCGATTACCCGGTATCTGGATTCCTGCACAAGATAAACCAGGCTCACAACCAGAGGTATCCTGCAACCCGGCAATCACTCCGGGTGGTAGACGCATTTTATTGACAAGTCCGAACCGGCTTATACACTGGGTGAAATGGTCATTCTTGCCATCAATCCCGGTGGTGGGTCCACCAAGATAGCGGTTTTCAGCAACAGACGACAAGTACTGTTCGAGAACATCGAGCATCCGGCTGCACGGCTTTCCCGGTACAAAATGGTTCTGGACCAGTATCAACTGCGCAAAGAAGCAGTCGCTGATGCGCTGGAAAGGCACAAGTTTGACAAAGGTCGTATCGGCGCTGTCGTCAGCCGCGGCGGGCCTCTGTTGCCACTTCCAGGCGGGGTCTATCGGATTACCATCAGGGTTGTGGCTGATATCAGGCGCGGGCATGTTCAGACTTTGCATCCGTCTCTTCTAGGCCCGCTTGTGGCTTATGAATTGGCCGAGGAACTGGGTATCTCGGCATATTTCGTAGACCCGGAATCCACTGATGAGTTCTGGGAGATTTCCCGGGTTTCCGGCCTCAAGGGAATTGAGCGTATAGCATTGTCTCACGCTCTAAGCTGTCGCACTGTGGCTCAGGCTGCGGCCGGCCGGCTCAAGAGGGCTTGTGAGAAGTGCAACTTCGTTATCGCTCACCTGGGCACAGGCATTACGGTGGCCGCACGTGTGAAGGGAAGACAGGTGGATGCCAGCAATGCCAATGATGACGGGCCTTTTTCTCCCCAGCGGACCGGCACTTTGCCCCTCTCGGCTCTGATTCGTCTCTGCTTCTCCGGTCGCCATACGGAAAGAGACGTTCTCAATCTGGTTCAGCAGCGCGGCGGTCTGTTCTCCTATGTCGGTACGGACGATATCCGGCAGATTGAGAAGCTTGTCGCGAAGGGGAATCGTCAGGCAACGCTTGTGTACGAGGCGCTCGTTTACCAGATTGCCAAGGAAATCGGGGCATATGCAGTTACCTGCAAGGGAAAGGTTGATGCCGTAATCCTCACAGGAGGGCTGGCAAAGTCGAAACGGCTGGTGAGCGACTTGAAGAAATGGATTCGTTTCTTAAGCCCGAGACTGTTTGTCTACCCGGGAGAGGAAGAGATGCCGGCGCTTGCCAGTCGATTGCTTGCGGTTCTCAAAGGAGAAGAAAGGGAGAGAGTGTATGAGCAAGAAGTTGCTGTCGGGCGATGAAGCGATAGCTCGCGGTGCCTGGGAAGCCGGCTGTCATGTAGCTGCTGCTTATCCGGGAACTCCGTCCACCGAGATTCTTGAAGCGCTTGCCGGTTATAGTGACGTGTATTGCGAATGGTCTACCAATGAGAAGGTCGCACTGGAGGTTGCGCTTGGTGCATCTGCCAGCGGTGCGCGCGCTCTGGCCGCAATGAAACACGTCGGGCTCAATGTTGCTGCCGACCCGTTGTTCTCCGGGGCCTACATCGGGGTGAACGGCGGGCTTGTCGTTATTGTTGCTGATGACCCGGGCCTGCATTCTTCTCAGAACGAGCAGGACAGCCGCTTCTATGGACTGGCCGCGAAGGTTCCGGTTCTGTGTCCCAGTGACAGCCAGGAGGCTAAGGAACTCACCAAGCTGGCTTTTGACATCTCAGAGCAGTTTGACATCTTGGTAATGGTCAGAATCACTACCCGGATTGCCCATTCCAGTACTGCTGTCGAGCTTGCTGAGCGTGCCAGACGGTCGGTGAAAGGGTATGAAAAACAGGCTTCCAAGACCGTTATGCTGCCTGCCTTTGCCCGGGTTCGCCATATTGATTTGGAGAGACGGCTTGACCGGTTGCTCGAGTACTCTGAGAGCACGCCCTGGAATCGCATCGAGAACCGGAACCCGGAGTTGGGGATTATCTGTGATGGTGTTGCCTTTCAGTATGCCCGTGAGGTGTTCCCGGACGCTTCCTTTCTGAGGCTTGGAATGGTCCACCCGTTTCCCAAAGACCTGGTGCGCAAGTTTGCCGAAGGGGTGAAAGAGCTGGTGGTGATAGAAGAGGTGGACCCTTTCATCGAGCTTCAGACCCGGGCTCTGGGACTGGAGGTTGCAGGCAAGGACCGCTTGCCGCGGTGGGGCGAACTGAGCCCCCGGGTGGTGAGAACCGCACTTCAGGATTCAACAGAAGAGATTGAGCCGGAGCCCGACCTTCCAAATCGGCCGCCGGCTCTCTGTCCGGGATGTCCGCACACCGGCATGTTCTACGCTCTTCCGAAGCAGGATGTCATCATTGCCGGTGACATCGGGTGCTACACCCTTGGCGCACTTCCGCCTCACAGCGCTATGGATACCTGCATTGACATGGGAGCTTCAATTACTTTTGCGCACGGATGCGATAAAGCGCTGGGTGATGACGACAAAAGGAAGCGGATTGCTGTGATTGGTGACTCGACTTTTTTCCATTCCGGAATCACCGGACTTATCAACGCTGTTTATAACAAGAGTAATGTCATCGTCGTGATTGCGGATAACAGCACCACGGGCATGACCGGGCACCAGGAGCATCCTGGTACGGGCAAGACCTTAATGGGTGAGGAGACGGCCGCAATTGACCCTGGAGCGATAGCGCGCGCCTGCGGGATTGAAAAGGTGGTTGTGGTGGACCCGTATCAAGTGATGGAAACCCGGAGCAAGGTCAGACAGCTTCTAAAGGAACCCGGCCCTGCGGTTATCATCTCCCGCCGTCCCTGCGCTTTACTCGTCCGGGTGAAAGAGAAGCCGATGAAAGTGGACGTGGAGAAATGCACCGGGTGCAAGGTGTGCCTGGGGCTCGGGTGTCCGGCTATTACCATGGAACAGGACAAAGCAAGGATTCTCGAAACACTCTGCGTTGGTTGCGGCATGTGTGCGTGTATCTGCCCGAAGGAGGCAATACAATGAACGGCCTGATTTGGGGGGTCGGGGGTCAGGGGGTGATTCTCTTTTCGGACCTTCTGGCGAACATCGCTTTGACCGCGGGCCTGGATGTCAAGAAGAGCGAGGTTCACGGCATGGCCCAGCGGGGAGGAAGTGTCACCAGCCAGGTCCGGTTCGGTCCGAAGGTTTTCTCGCCGTTGATTGAAGAAGGGACAGCGGATTTGATTGTTGC
>JAUWNN010000222.1 GCA_030612625.1 Caldifarciminota bacterium | reverse complement strand
CCTATATCGGTTTTCGGGAGAAGCGAATGAAGGACGAAAGATGAACTGCGAAGGATACCTGCTCATAACGGCAACAGCCTCTTGACGCCGTCACTCCCTGTCTTATACTTGATTATATGGGAGACACGAGAAGAACTGTCTTGATTTCAGCCTTCAGCCTTCTGATTTCATCCTTTGCTTCTGCCCAGTGGCTGGAAACGACCATTCACGTGCCGGATTCTCTGGGCGGCTTGGGCCGGCCCCAGTGTCTAGTGTACAATTCCACTGGCAATACGGTCTATGTCGGCGACGAACACAGCGGCAGTGTGATTGCGCTTGACGGAGTCACCAATCAAAGAATCGCTGCGATTCCATCAGGACTGGATGCGCTTGCCTTGTGCTACAACCCGGCCGGCAACAAAGTGTACTGTGCGAACTCGGGCAGCGGCAACGTGACCGTGATAGATGGAGCGACGAACGAAGTGATTGCTACCGTGCCCGTGGGGTCTTGCCCGTGTGCCTTGTGCTACGGCCCGACCAGCGACAAGATATACTGCGCGAACCTTGGAGACCATCCGGTGGAATACGACTCCACCGTGACCGTGATAGATGGGACGACGAACACCGTAGTCGCTACTGTGCCCGCGGGAAAAGGACCTTATGCCTTGTGCTATAATTCTTCCGACAACCGGGTGTACTGCGCGAACTACTATGACAGCACTGTAACGGTGATTGACGGAGCAACGAATGGTGAAGTAGCTACTGTGCCTGCAGGAGCCGGGCCTAACGCCCTGTGCTACAATCCCGCCGATAACAAGGTGTACTGCGCTAACTCCTGGAGCGGCGACGTAACCGTAATAGACGGGACGACAAACAAGGTGGTAGCGACCGTCAAGTCGGGGACCTGGCCGGGCGCATTGTGCTACAACCAGACTGACAATAAAGTGTGCTGCGCGAACTACTCCAGCAACGACGTTACGGTAATAGACGGGACAACGAACGGTGTGATTGCCACAAAGACCGTCGGATACTACCCTACTGCCTTGTGTTACGATTCCACCAACAACAAGGTCTACTGCGCAAACGAAGGAAGCAATAGCGTGACAGTCATAGACGGGGCCACAAATGCCGTCATTGATACGATTGAAGTTGAAGACTGGCCGATTGCTCTTGTTTGGAGTCCGGTCCAGAACCGGACCTATGTGGCTAACTACGGAAGTTCGAGCATCTCGGTGCTGCGGGACTCTGCCGACACTGAGGAGCAGTAGTCCGTGTTACGAGCAAAACACCGGCCAAGGGCAATCCCGGCCGGCTTTTATTTCATGTTGAGTCTATCTCTCCGGGGTCGCCTTTGCCAACTCTGGATTTCCCGGCCGTAGCTCATCCTCGACCCGAGAATTCCCGGGCCGGCTTTTCGCCTTTACCTGATGTTGCGCACCACCAGCACGACCCCGATGACCACAAAGAGAATCCCGGCTCCGATATGCACCCAGCGGGTGGGAGCAAACCGGGCTAGAACGTTCCCTGCGAGTACGGCAATAAGCGACGCGGCTATCAGGGCCAGCGAGCTACCCAGAAACACGCTCCAGAACGAACGGCTCGCCGCAGCAAAAGAGAGGGTGGCGAGTTGGGTCTTGTCTCCGAGTTCGGCCAGAAAGACGGTACCGAAAGTGGTCAGCAGTATTCTCCAGTCCATAATGCTATGCTCCTTGTCTCTTGTGTAACAGATGCCATTCCGGACAGGCTCTCTTGCTATCTGGCATCGCCGAACGATAGCGAAAGGGCTGCGCCTGTCAAGTGCGGGTCTGGTATCCGGCCTGCGGCCCCGAAAACCGATATAGAGAATTCAACACGAAGGCACCAAGTAGAGGAACCAGAGAAGTCAGAATTCAGAAGTCAGAGACCAGAATGCAGAAAGCCGGGGCCGGAGTTCTGACTTCTGGTATCTGCATTCTGACTTCTGTATTGTCCTGTCCTGTCTGGTGTCTTTGTGGTTCTATCTCGGTTCTTGGGACAGAAAGGAAAGTCATTGCGGCTACTCATCCCCACGTCATTGCGAGGGCAAAGCCCGAAGCAATCTTCTGCCACTTTGCCTTTTGCGCTTTGACTCTTGCCTTTATCTGTGTTCATCTGTGTCTATCTGTGGTTTTTCTCTCTTGGCGTTCTTGGCGGTTCCAATCCGCTTTCCGCTGCCCGCAGACCGCTATCCGCCTGCAACGGAAGATTGCCGCAGTCGCTTCGCTCCTTCGCAATGACAGTGGGGTCTCCGGCTTTGCCTTTTGGCTTCTGCACTTTGACTTCTGACTTCCGCCTTCTGCCTTCATCTGTGTCCATCCGTGTTCATCTGTGGTTCACTTTTCCCTTGGCGTTCTTGGCGGTTGACTTCCGTTTCGTGTATTTCGTGATTTCGTGGCCAATCCTGGTTTGGTTGCGGCCCTTCGGGGGCCGCGCTAGGTCTATCTGTGTTTATCTGTGGTTCTTTCTTCATGCCTTTGTGGTTCTATTTCGGTTCTTGGGTTTCCCCGGAGTCCGGTTGACACAGGTTACACATAGACTATCATTTCAGGAATCAGCAACCGAAAGGAGTCAGAAGTGTCAAAGTCTTTGTCCGTTCTTATAGTAGTGGCCCTGGTGCTTGCCGGGGTTGTCTTCTCCGAGGCGCAAGCCAGCCAGCCACGCGACCTTGTCCTGGTTTCCGAAGCTGACTGGACCGATGTTCGGGCTATCGAGGAACACGACATCATCGTCAACGGGCTGAGCAAAGCAGGCATCGAAGCGGAAGCCACCCGTGCTCAGCAGGCAACGCTCATAAGCATGGGCTATGATATTGAAGTCATCACACCGAACATTGACCAGGTATACCGCAACAACAGCATGACAGTTGACCAGGATGCCTGGTACATGCCTTACACCCATTTCCGGGACACAATGATAACCATCGCCCAGAACAACTCATCTTTCATCAAGCTGGAAACACTGGGCTACAGCGTAGCCGGCCGGCTGCTTCTGGTGATGAAGTTCTCAGACAATCCTCAGGTTCATGAGAACGAACCCCCGGTCCATTTCGAAGCGAATATCCACGGCGACGAAGCGATAACCTTTGGCAACCATGTGGAAATGGTCAAGTACCTGGCCTCGAGTTATGGCACCGATACATTTGTCACAAGGCTAATCAACGAACGGGAAATCTGGATTGCGCCTTTGGTCAATCCGGACGGGTACGAAGGCCACAACCGTCGGAACAACAACAATGTGGACCTGAACCGGAACTGGGGTCGGATGTGGGGCAATGCAACTGCGCCCGGGTCTTCGCCAATGAGCGAGCCGGAAACAAGGGCGTTCGTCGCCCACTTCATGCGCCACCCGTTCATGCTCAATGCCTCCTACCACTCAGGCACCAAGTATCTGGCCTATCCCTGGAGCTATTCCCGGTATGACACCATTCCCGAGAAGCCGCTGCTCCATTTTCTTTCCCAGCGCTACACGTCCTATAACGGCTATCCTTATGGCCAGGGTGCGGTCGGCATGTATCCGTTCAATGGCGCGGCCAAAGACCTTGAGTATGCCTGGGGCAGCCTGACCTGGTCCATTGAAATCCATAACACCAAATGGCCGGCCGCGTCCCAGATTATCCCGACATTCAACCTGAACCGGGGCGCGATGCTTGAGCTCTGGCACCACATGAGCAAAGGAATTCACGGCACTGTCACCGATGCGGACACCGACCGGCCGATAGCGGCCCAGGTCTGGGTGAGCCCGGCCAACTGGCCCAGTTATAATGACACCGCGCTCGGCGACTATCACCGGTTCTATCTGCCTGGCACTTACAGTCTCACTTTCCGGTCTCCGGGCTACCATGACACCACCATAACCGGAGTAGTCGTGCCCAATCACGGTGATTCCACGGTCGTTGTCAATGCCCAGCTCTCCCCGGACATAAGCGTGCCATTGTTCGGGTTCCGGCTTGTCTACTCCCGGTATGTCGCCACTTCGTCCAACCACACGTTTCCGAACTGGGCTCTGGGTCTGCACGACGGCAAAGCCTTCAAGCTCGACAACGGCAAGTACATCTGCATCGACATGTATCGGCCGATTCACGACCAGACCGGGGTTGACTTGACCGTTTACCGGTCTTCCGGCTCAGGTTCGGCCACGGTCAAAGGCTCCAATTCCTGGACCGGCCCATGGACAACCATCGGCACCGCGAACAGCGCCCAGACCAGTTTCGACCTCTCGTCCACCTCGCTCGACAGCGCCCGCTACATCCGGCTCGACGCATCAAGCACCTTCTATTTCGACGCGGTCGAAGGCGTCAATTACACCGGTGTTGCCGGGGACAGAAAAGCCGCCCGTTCTGTTCCGCTTGGAATCAGGCTCAAAGAAAACCCTTGTTCCGGCCCGGTCAGGTTCAGTCTTAGCCAACAGCCTGAGGAGAACCTGAATCTGCTGATATATGACCCGACCGGAAGGCTGGTCCGCACATTGCCCGCGAGCTCAACCGAACTGGTCTGGAACCGGCTCGATAACAGCAACCGGGCTGCGCCTGCCGGAATCTACTTCGCCCGGCTCGACCGTTCCGATGCTTCACCGGTCCGGGTGGTAATTGCCAGGTAGACCGATGAAGTCAAGGACAGCGTTTCACGTCAGTCATTTGGAGTGCGGTGGCATGCCACCGCTTTGTATCCCCGGAAGCTCTGCTTCCGGGTCGAAAGCGGCAGCTACGCTGCCGCAGTCCAAATCCCGGCCCAAGGTAACAGCAACAAAACCTGGAGCAGCAATTCTACTCGCTATCCTGGCTGCATTCTGCTTTGCAGGGCTACAGGAAAGAGTCACCGAATACGACCTTGACAACGGACTCCATGTTATCATCTATGTGGATTCGTCGGCCCCGGTCGTTTCAACTACTGTGTTCTACCAGGTCGGCGCGTATGACGAACCGCCCGGCAAAACCGGGCTGTCCCACATGCTCGAGCATATGACTTTCAAACATAG
>JAUWNN010000256.1 GCA_030612625.1 Caldifarciminota bacterium | reverse complement strand
TATGGAACTGAGCTACGCACCTATGCCCCTGATTGAGGTATTCGGTTGCCTGGTCGGGGTCAACGATTTCAGAACCGGGCCGAACCGGGCATACTTTGACTGGCAGGGACAGGCATTCGGAGCCAAGCTCTCACTTCCGTTCCTGCCGGTGCTCAAGCTGGCCGGCACCTGGCACTGGCTCATGGAGCGCTCGGGCTACTACTTTATCGAGGACGGTTTTATGGACGGCCTTGCCACAAAAGGCCAGTCCTGGCGCGCAGTCGGGGCGCTAAGGTTCGCCGACCTGTACAAGACCCTGCCAACCCTGATGTTCAACTACGGCCAGGGCTTCAAGGGCAACGAAGAGAAGTTCCTGGGAGCCGGCATCGAGTTCTCATCTGATGCTATCGACGTTTTCGTTGAAGCCAATTCCGAAATCCCGTCCGACCAGGGATTCGAAGCCTTCTTTGGTAAAGACTACGTTCCGAAAGCCAGAATCTCTCCGGGAGTCCGTATCAAGATTCCATACTTCCACATCAACGGCGGAGTGGAAATAGCACTGACCGACTCGGTCCCGGAGTACGAAGGAATCCTAGGATTCAGCTTTGTCTCGCCTTTTCCCAAACCGCGGCCCAAACCTTGGGGCCGGCTTGCCGGCAAAGTTGAGGATGCGCGCAGCGGTCTGCCCCTCGATGCCAAGATCCGTTTCATCAACCGCCGCATGCGTACGCTTCACACCGACCCGGCGACCGGTGTCTTCTTTCTCCAGAAAGCTCCGGTCGGCGTAGTGGTTGTCCAGGCCGCAAAGGAAGGCTACATACCCGAAGCGGTGCCGATGGTCATCACCGACCGCGGCTTTGCCACTCACACGTTCAAGCTGAAATCCCTTGTCCCCTACGGTACTGTTGCCGGCCGTACTTATGACATCTACTCGGGTAAGCCCCTTGAAGTCGAAATCAGCTTCACCGCTACCGGCGTCGAACCGGTCACATCCAACCCGGTCACCGGGTTCTTCCGGGCCGACAACGTCCCGGCCGGACTGGTGAGTGTCGTGGCTGAAAAAGAGGGTTACTTCACCGAAGAGAGGGTGGCCGAAGTCGAAGACGGCGGAGTTACCAAACTCAACATCGGCCTTGCGTCGCTTGATATGAAAGGTCTGTTCCGGGGCAAAGTGGTGGACAAGAAAACCCAAAACCCGCTTGTAGCCTTCATCAGCTTTATCGAAGTACAACGGCCCGACATCCATACCGACACGGAGACGGGCGAGTTCGGGCTCGAGTTGCCGGTCGGTTCATTTGAGGTCAAAGTTGAATCCTGGGGCTACCTGTCCCAGACCAGCGGCTTCAATATCGACAAGGGCGACACCACAACGCGGGTCTACGAAATGGTCAGCAAGGGAATGGTGTTGACCCTCAAAGGAGTCTACTTCGAGCTCGGCAAAGCGAAACTGCGCACCGAGTCCTATCCGGCTCTGACCGAAGCGGCCCAAACAATGAAAGAAAACCCCGATATCCGGGTTGAAATCCAGGGCCACACCTGTGATATCGGCACCGACGAAACAAACCAGAAACTCTCTGAAAAACGTGCCTACGCGGTTGTCAACTTCCTGGTCCAGTACGGCGGCATTCGTGCTCAACGCCTGGTGGCCAAAGGCTACGGCGAAGCAAACCCGATCGCTCCGAACGATACCGAAGAAGGACGCCAACTCAACCGACGTGTAGACTTCGTTATCCTGAGGTAACCAGAGAGAGTAGCAGCAAGTCTTCGGGGGAGGCGCAAGCCTCCCCCGCGCCTTTTAGCCCAGAGTCAGGGCAATATACCAGTTGAAGATTACCGGGCCAAAGAACAGCCCGACCAGAGCACCTATCGCAAGAAAAGGTCCGAAAGGAACCGGCTGGCCGCTCTTGGCCCTGCCCATCGCCCGCATTACCAGTCCGACAATAACACCCGCCACTACCGCGGCAAACAACGCCACCCCCATGCTTTTGAGACCGAGGAAGCTTCCGATCATCGCGGCAAAAGGCAGGTCCCCACCGCCTATCCCTTCGCGCTGGTGAACACCGAAGCGCCGGAATATGCCGGCCAGCACGTAACGCCACAACATCCAGGCAAACAGGACAAAAGCCGCACCGAGTGCAGCTCCCAGAAAGGCATCGGTAAGGCTTTGCGAAGGCAGGAGACCGCCGGCCAGACCCAGAACCAGACCAGGAATGCTCAACTTGAACGGAATTACCTGGTGCTCAAGGTCAATGAGCGCCATGAGGACCAGCAAACATACCAAGACCAGCGCTTTCGGCGTCAGCCAGCTCACCCCGAATTTCGCATAAGCGGCAACAAACAGCGCCCCGGTGATAAGCTCGACCACAAGATAACGAGGAGATATCAGACCACGGCAGAAGCGACAGCGACCGTGCAGCAGCAGATAGCTCAGAACCGGTATGTTGTCATAAGACCTGATTCTCTTGCCGCACCTGGGGCAGTGAGAAGGTGGGGCGACTATTGACTCACCGCGCGGGATGCGGTGAATGCAGACATTCAAGAAGCTGCCCAGTACAAGTCCGAGCAGCGCCAGCAGTGCCCAGGTCACCGGCTCCCGGATGTCGGGATTTCCCGGGGTTGAACGAACAGCTTCTTATCGCTGGCAGCGGCATAAGCCACCTCGGATGAAATCAGGTTGCTGCGCAACAAGTCCGAAAGACACTGGTCCATTGTCTGCATCCCGTGTTCAGACCCGGTCTGAACCAGAGAAAACACCTGATAGGACTTACTTTCTCTAATCATGTTCCTGACCGCCGGTGTGGCGGTAAGAACCTCCATCGCCGCAACCCGCCCCCGACCGTCCTTACGCACTAGAAGCTTCTGGGAGATTATTCCCTGGATGACATTGGCGAATATCTGACGAACGTATTCGTGCTGGTCCGCCGGAAAGACATCGATGGCCCGGTCAACAGTCTGGGCCACGCTGTTGGTATGCAGCGTTGACAGAACCAGATGCCCGGTTTCGGCGGCAGTCAGGGCCAGGCGTATCGTTTCCAGGTCGCGCATTTCCCCTACCAGAATGACATCAGGGTCTTCTCGCAGGCACGCCCGCAATGCGGCCGCGAATGACTGGGAGTGCGTCCCGATTTCCCGCTGGCTGATAAGACAGTTCACACCCTTGAACAGGTACTCGATAGGGTCCTCAATCGCAATAATCCGTGCCGAACGCTCCTGGTCGATCCGGTCGACCATGCTCGCCAGGGTAGTGGATTTGCCGCAACCGGTCGGCCCGGTGACAAGCACGAGGCCGGACCCGCGACGGGTCAACTCGGCCACCGATTCTGGAGCCGGTAACTCTGCCAGGGTGCGAATCTTGGCCGGGATTATTCTGAAGGCCGCACCAATGCCGGTGAGGTCAAGGAACACATTGACGCGCGCCCGTATGCGCTCTGGTGTTGCATACTCAAGACTTATGGCCCCGGACGAACTGCCGGTTGCCGTTCCCCAGGTATACGACAGGTCAAGCTCCCGTTTGCGCTCGACCGCGGCCCGCTGCTCGTCATTGAGAATGGAATAGACCAGCGCCTGCGCATCATCCTGCGCAAGCGCCGGTCCCGGAATCTTTTTCAGCCACCCGTTGACCCGGACAATCGGCGGGTTGCCAACCGTTAGGTGAAGGTCAGAAGCGCCATACTTAGCGGCATATTGCAGTAGTTCGTCGATGTCCATGGACGCTCTACGCTCGACGCATCACGCATGAGACGCATTATGCATTATGCATCACGCCGGAGACCAGCGTATTGCGCGTGAAGCGTAAAGCGTTGAGCGTGCATTGCGTATGGCGTTCAGCGTCTACCCTTCAGCCGGCAGCACATGAGGAATGATAAAAATTATCAGGTCGTTCTTTTCGCGCCGAACCGCCGTCTTCTTGAACAGATGACCAAGAATGGGAATATCGCCGAGCAGCGGTATCTTGCCAACGGTACGGGTCTCCTCGTCCTTGACCAGACCACCGATAACCACCACTTCGCCGTCACCCACAGTCACCTGGGTTTTGGCGCTGCGCTTGGCAACAATCGGCTGCTGGTCATCGGCCGAACCGACCCAGCCTGTTATCGCCTCGACGCTTGGCTCTACCTCCATTGTGATCATTCCGCTGGAAGTATCGTTAGGAAATCTCATTGATAAAGTA
>JAUWNN010000253.1 GCA_030612625.1 Caldifarciminota bacterium | reverse complement strand
GAAGCGATTTCCGAAGCAATGCGCGAGGCGTTTGTCGAAGCCATTGCCGAAGCGCTGCAAGACAGGTTTGCCGACACCTTTCAGGACACGATGAACGCTACAATGAAAGCTACAATGAAACCACGATTTTGTTCTGGATTTCGGGTTTCGGATTGAGAGCGGCTTGGGAGTTAAGGGGACATAATACCTAACTCGGTGCCGATGCTGGAGATGTGACTGATTGACCGCGCTCCGCTGACCGCGGACGGCAATCGTGAGCGATAATCGAAGCGCTCGGGTTCGGTCTCTGGCTTGACTTTAGCAGACCTGGCCGAATAATGAGCTTGAAAGAATGGCACGACCCGCAAGCTGGTCAGAATCAGGTGATGGCCGGTTCTTGACTTACGGTGTCGTCCGCATAGTTGCATGAAACCCAAGGAGGAAAGAATGAAAAGAAGTCTGCTTCTGATAGCCGTGGCCTTGCTTGCGACCGCATCGCTGGCAATGGCCGAGAAAACGACGCGCACCCTGGCCGTGACCGGCACGGCCGAGGTGGCAGTGTCACCCGACATCTGCTACATGACATTCGTCGTCACGACCGAGCATAAGACGAGCGCGGTCAAGTCATACAAGAAGAACAACGAACTGATGACCGAAGTCAGCGCCGCAATCAGGGAACTGGACATCGAGTCAAAAGACATCCAGACCCGGAACTTCTCAATCACACCCGAGTACCGCTGGATTGAGAAAACGAACAAGCGGGTGTTTGAAGGTTATGAGGTATCCCACACCCTTTTTATAAAGGTGCGCGACCTTGAGAAAGTATCCGACATCCTGGATGCCGCGGTCACGGCCGGCGCCACTCAGGTCTCGAGTGTGACTTTCACAGTTGAGAACCCGAAGAAGTACCTGGTTGACGCCCGGGTCGAAGCAATCAAGGCAGCGCGAAAAAAGGCCGAGCTGATGGCCGGGACCGCGGGAGTCAAACTGCTCAAGCCGATGTCAATCTCTGAGTACGAACCGGGTGGCTACTACCGCTTTGCGGCCCAAGCCAATGTCGCCTTTGATGCCACAACCCTGTCAGGTGGAGAATCGGTCTCGCTTGAGCCGGGCGAGGTGAAGTTGTCTCTGACCGTGAACATCACGTACGAGATCAGGTAGGAGTCGCCCACAGCCGGGAACACCGAAGGTTGACCTCTGGAGCAGGCGGCCTATAATTGCAGCCTTTATAGCTGGTAGCGATGAAATACTGGCGCAAGCCGCTAGACGCCGCACAAGTCAAGCCACCCCGAGGCGAGGTTCATATCGTTATCAACCGGTGCAAGGGGTGTGGTTTCTGCATCACCTACTGCCCGCGCAAAGTGCTTGAGTTTTCAGAGGAGTTCAACCGCAAAGGCTACCACCCACCGGTGGTGCTCCATCCTGAGAATTGCGTGAACTGCGGGTTGTGTGAGGCAATCTGCCCGGATTTCGCCATCTGGTCCACACCGGTAGAGCAACCCGAAGAGAAAAAGGAGAACGCTGGTGGAAAGTAAGCCGCCCGTGCTCCTGACCGGGCCCCACTACTGGGACGGGGACTTTGCCTGCGCTGAGGGTGCGATTGCCGCGGGCTGCCGGTTCCTTGCCGGGTATCCGATAACCCCTTCCACTGAAGTGGCAGAGAGAATCGCGGAGCGGTTTCCCCTGGTTGGCGGCACCTTTATCCAGATGGAAGATGAACTGGCCTCAATGGCCGCGGTTCTGGGCGCGGCCTGGGCCGGAGCCAGGGCAATGACCGTCACTTCAGGCCCGGGTTTTTCCCTGATGCAGGAAAACATCGGGCTTGGAGTCATGACCGAAACCCCGTGTGTGGTAGTGGATGTCCAGCGCGGCGGCCCTTCAACCGGACTCCCGACCCTGACCGGCCAGCAGGACATGATGCAGGCCCGCTGGGGCTCGCACGGTGACTACGAGATTATCGCCCTTTCACCTTCATCGCCCCAGGAGTGCTTTGACCTGATTATAACCAGTTTCAACCTGTCCGAGAAGTACCGGGTTCCGGTGATGTTCATGATGGATGAGTGCGTGGGCCACATGACCGAAAGGGTGGTGGTTCCCGCACTAAGCAGTATCAAAGTGCGGCACCGGCGCTGGTATCGGGGAGCAAGAGACAAGTACCATCCCTATGTGCCGGCCAAAGACGGTGTCCCGCCCATAGTCAAAGCCGGCGACGACTACCGGTTTCACATCACCGGCCTGACCCATGACCAGCGCGGGTATCCGGTCATCAATGCCGAGTGCCAGCATCAGTGCGTGTCCCGGCTGGTCGGTAAGATAAAGGACAATACCGACAGGATTGTCATACTCGAAGAAGACAGAACCGAAGACGCCGAAGTGGTCGTTGTGTCCTATGGAATCAGCTACCGGGTCGCAACCAGAGCCATTGACCTGGCAAGACAGCAGGGCATCAAGGTCGGCTCGCTGCGACTCGTCACAGTCTGGCCTTTCCCTGAGCGGCGGATCATCGAACTGGCCAAGAAAGTGAAATGCCTGGTCATGCCTGAAATCAACATGGGACAGGTGTTTCTGGAGATGGAGCGGTGCGCGTCCTGTTTCTGCCGGACCAGACTCGTGCCTCATTGCGGCGGCTGGGTCCACGACCCGAATGACATCCTCAAAGCGATTCTCAAAGGTGTGAAATCATGAAGCGACTCGATGTCACGCTTGGCCAGGACCTACGCCATCCGCTTGAAGAGTACCTGCGGATGGACCGAATTCCCCATGTCTGGTGCCCGGGTTGCGGCATTGGCACCACCCTCAATGCGTTCCTGACCGCGGTCAAGAAAAGCGGCATACCCAGAAAAGACATCGCTGTTGTTTCCGGTATCGGCTGCTCGGGCCGGGCCGCCGGTTATGTGAAGTTGGATTCGTTCCACACCACCCATGGCCGGGCAATTCCGTTCGCCACCGGACTGAAACTGGCAAATCCCAAACTCACGGTCGTGGTCTTCGCAGGCGATGGAGACCTGCTGGCAATCGGCGGCAACCACCTGATTCATGCGGCCCGGCGCAATATGGACATCAACATCATCTGCATCAACAACTTCAACTATGCGATGACCGGGGGCCAGTTCAGCCCCACCACCCCGGAAAAGGCCCGCCTGACGACCGCGCCCTACGGCAGCTATGAACATCCGTTCAATGTACCCTTCCTGGTTGATTCGTGCGGGGCAACCTATGTTGCCCGCTGGACCGCGCTTCATGTCAGACGCCTTACCAACTCAATATTGGAAGCGCTTCATCACCCGGGGTTCAGCTTCATCGAAGTCATCTCGTCCTGCCCTACGGTCTATGCCCGGCGCAACCGGCTCGGAACCGGACTTGACCTTTTGAAGTTCTACCGTGACAACTCGGTAATCAAGAACGGCGCTAATACCCGGGAATGCGACATCAGATTCCAGGAGCAACTGATTGTCGGCAAGTTCGTGGACCAGGAAAAACCCACTTATCATGACACCATGACCGAATACCTGAGCCAATCGGTAGGCAAGCGCTACGTCCCTTATCAAGGGCCGATGCAAGGAAAAGAAGAAGATGGAAATTAAGCTCTCCGGTTTCGGGGGCCAGGGAATCATCCGGATGGGCATAATTCTGGGCCGGGCCGCGTCAATCTTCGACAACAAGAACGCCACCCTGACCCAGAGCTTCGGGCCCGAAGCCCGAGGCGGTGCCTGCTCGGCCCAACTGATCGTTTCCGAACAGAGAATACTCTATCCCTATCTCACCCGGCCCGACCTCCTGGTAACGATGTCCCAGGAAGCATATGACAAGTTCGAGCCCAGCCTGAAACCCAACGGTATCCTGCTAACAGAACAGGATTTGGTCCGAGCCCACCCGCCCCGGAAGAAAATCCGGCAGTTTGCAGTTCCGGCCACCAGAATCGCAGAAAAGATGGGCAACCGGCTTTTCGCCAATATGGTCGTGCTCGGTTTCATCTGCGCCATCACCAAGCTGATACCCGAAGAAGCGGTGCGCAAGGCGATTCCCGGATTTGTGCCGGACCGGTTCCTGGAAAAGAACCTCGAAGCCCTGGAAAAGGGGTTTGAACTCGGCAAAGAGAAGAGCACATGATGCATCACGCGTATTGCGTGAAGCGTTGAGTGTTGAGCGTGCAAGCTGACCTCACCGTGGCTCGAATCCGCCAGGCACTAAAAAAAGGTCGGGCCACCCTCTCATTCACCGGCACCAACCAGCCGTTCCAGGTAA
>JAUWNN010000081.1 GCA_030612625.1 Caldifarciminota bacterium | reverse complement strand
TCGCTTTGATAGTGGGGTATGCGATTGTGGTCTGTGATTTTTGCTTTTTGAATTCTGACCTTTTATTTGTGAATCTGCGGTTCATCTGCGGTTCATTCTTTGTGCCTTTGTGTTTAGTCTTTCTCTCGGCATTCCCGGCGGCTGAATCAACGCAGCCGTCTTGACCCCATAAAAACCGGTTCTATACTTCAGACTCAATGCCTGACGACATAATTCACATCCGCGGGGCAAGAGAGCATAATCTCAAGAACATCAGTCTGAAGATACCCCGCAACAAGCTGGTTGTTATTACCGGCATATCCGGGTCAGGCAAGTCGTCACTGGCTTTCGACACCATCTATGCCGAAGGCCAGCGCCGGTACATCGAGTCGCTCTCAGCTTATGCCCGCCAGTTTCTGGGCATGCTTGAGAAGCCGGACTGCGACCGGATTACCGGCCTGTCCCCTGCCATCGCAATTGAGCAGCGCACCTCGGCAAGAAACCCCCGCTCGACAGTCGGCACGGTCACTGAAATCTACGACTATCTGCGCCTGCTTTTCGCCCGGGTCGGCAAACCATACTGCCCGAAGTGCAACCGGCCGATAACGTCCCAGACCACAGACCAGATTGTTGACAGCCTGCTGGCCGAACGTGCCGGCGCAAAGCTCGCGATTCTGGCTCCACTGGTGCGCGGCCGCAAGGGCGAATACAAGGAACTGCTGAATAAGGCCAAACGCCGGGGCTATATCCGGGTCCGGGCTGATGGAGACATGTTCGAGATTGACCAGGTGCCTAAGCTGGCCCGGTACAAGAAGCACGATATCGAGCTGGTGGTCGACCGGTTAAGTGTCAAGCCTGAAGCCCGCAAGCGGCTGGCCGATTCGGTCGAACTCGCGCTCAGGGAAGGCGATGGTATCTGCATCGTCGCGGTCCAGGACAAAGCCGACCGGCTGTTTTCCGAAGCCCTCTGCTGCCCGAAATGCGGTTTCAGCTTCGAGGAGATTTCGCCCCGGCTGTTCTCGTTCAACTCGCCTTATGGCGCATGCCCGGACTGTCATGGCCTGGGCACGACGATGAAAGTCGACCCGGACCGGCTCATCGCCAACCCGAAACTGTCAATCCTGGACGGCGCGCTCGCACCATGGGGCGAAGCCCGGGACCGGGGCGAATGGCTGCTGAGCCGGCTGCGTGCCCTTGCCCGGAAATACCGGTTCAAACTCGACACCCCCTGGCGCAAGCTGCCCGCCAGAATCAGAAAAACCATCCTCCACGGCAGCGACGAGGAAATGCGAATCCGCTACGTCGGCGAGAACCACGAGTGGTCCTGGGACGCCACTTACGAAGGTGTCATCCCGCACCTGATGCGCATCCACAATCAGACCGAGTCTGACTTCCGCCGGGAGTGGGTTGAACGGTTCATGTCAATCCTGCCCTGCCCGGCCTGCAACGGCACCCGGCTCAAGCCCGAGGCCCGGGCTGTCAGAATCGGTGACAAGAACATCGCCGACATAACCCGAATGTCGGTCAAACGGGCTCGCCGTTATTTCAAGCACGAATTGAAACTCGGCAAGAAGGAACAGACCATTGCCAGCGAGATTACAAAGGAGCTGGGCAAACGACTCGGTTTCCTGGAATCGGTCGGCCTCGATTACCTGACCCTGGACCGCACCGCTGAAACACTGGGTGGCGGTGAGGCCCAGCGGGTGAGGCTTGCAACTCAGATTGGGTCCGGACTTGTCGGTGTCTGCTACATTCTGGACGAGCCGTCAATCGGCCTGCACCAGCGGGACAACCGCCGGCTCCTGCAGATACTCACCCGACTGCGCGACCTGGGCAACACTGTCATCGTAGTTGAGCACGATGAACAGACCATCCTGTCTGCCGACCATGTGATTGACCTCGGCCCGGGTGCGGGTGAAGCCGGTGGAAGAATCATTGTCCAGGGCAAACCTCAAGACGTCCGCAGCCATCCCGAATCCCTGACCGGCGCTTATCTTGCCGGTCGCAGGAAAATCGCCGTTCCTGAAACCCGCCGGTCTCCAGGCAACAACTGGCTGACAGTCCACGGCTGCCGCGAGAACAACCTCAAGAGAATCGACGTCAGAATACCGCTCGGCCTGTTCACCTGTGTGACCGGGGTTTCCGGCTCTGGCAAGAGCACCCTTGTGTCCGACATCCTGTTCCGGGCCCTTGCCCGCCATTTCTATGACTCCAGAGCAAAGCCGGGCGCACACGACCGTATCACCGGTATTGAGAAGATTGACAAAGTCGTCAATATCGACCAGTCACCAATCGGCCGGACCCCGCGCTCCAACGCTGCGACTTACACCAACACTTTCACCCCGATTCGGGAGCTTTTCGCCCGGACCAAAGAAGCCAGGATGCGCGGGTACAAGCTGGGCCGGTTCTCGTTCAATGTCAAAGGCGGGCGGTGCGAAGCGTGTGCCGGCGATGGCATTATCAAAGTGGAGATGCACTTCCTGCCTGATGTCTATGTCACCTGCGACGTGTGCAAAGGGAAACGATACAACCGGGAGACTCTCGAGGTCAGATACAAAGGAAAAACCATCAGCGATGTGCTCAATATGAGCATTGACCAGGCCTGCGATTTCTTCACCAATATCCCGGTTATTGCCAGAAAGCTGAAACTGCTCAAGGATGTCGGGCTCGGCTATATCAAGCTCGGTCAACCCGCGCCGACCCTTTCAGGCGGCGAGGCCCAGCGCATCAAACTGTCCCGGGAGCTTTCCAAAGTCGCAACCGGCCGGACCCTGTACCTCCTTGACGAGCCGACAACCGGGCTTCATTTCGAGGACGTCCGCCTGCTCCTCAGAGTGCTCGACCGTCTTGTCCGGCGAAACAACACCGTGCTGGTCATCGAGCACAACCTTGAAGTCATCAAGTGCGCGGACTATGTCATAGACCTCGGGCCTGAAGGCGGAGATGAAGGTGGGACTGTCGTTGCCGCGGGCCCGCCCGAACAGGTCGCCCGCTGCCCCGGCTCTTACACCGGCAGATTCCTCAAGCGGATGCTACGGGACTGACTCTACCGGCCGGCTGTGCTACCGGCCTCATCCGGCTCTGTCGGTTCCTCTTCTGCAACGGAATTGAGCCGCTCGATGCTCAACGCCCGGCCGCTCGACTCGTCAATCTCCAGAAGAACCGCATTGATGCGCAAGTCACGGGTGGCAGGATGGAGCCGCACCGGCACCATTTCCAGTATCCGGCGCAGCGAGTCGTCTTTGCTCATTCCCAGAATCGAATCGAACGCGCCGCACATTCCAACATCACTGATGTAAGCAGTACCTTGAGGCGATATCCGCTCGTCCGCGGTCTGGACGTGGGTGTGAGTTCCCAGGACCGCTGAGACGCGTCCATCCAGATACCAGCCCATCGCCTGTTTCTCCGCGGTCGCCTCGGCATGGAAATCTACAATAACAACCGGTGTCTTGCGCCGCAACTGCTCGACCACCTGAGAAACCCGCTGAAAAGGACAGTCCAGCGGCTTCATGAACGCCCGGCCCATAAGGTTAATCACCCCGATGCAGAACCCGTTCTTCTCAAAAACCGCCTGGCCCTTTCCCGGCACCGGGTCAGGAAAATTAAGCGGCCGCAACAGCTTCGGCTGGCTCACAAAACAGTCCCAGGCCTCTTTCCGGTCAAAGGCATGGTCACCGGTCGTCATACAGTCAACACCGGACTTCAGGATTTCCTCGGCAAGCCGCGGTGTAATTCCATACCCTCCGGCCGCGTTCTCGACATTGACGATGATGAAATCAGGCTCGGTCTTCTCCTGCAATTGAGGCAGCGCATGTCTGACCGCCTTGCGTCCGGCTTCAGAGCAGACATCCCCAAGAAACAGCACCCTGCGAGGACGCTGAACGAGTCCTTGAACCCTTGAACCCTTGAACCCTTGAACCCTTTTTCTAGTGGGCATAGTCTATCGCCCGGGTTTCCCGGACAACCATCACCTTTATCTGACCCGGATACTTCAACTCGCTCTGTATCTGGCTCGCAACCTTGGCAGCCAGGTCTGAAGTATCGGTGTCCGACACTTTGTCCGGTTGAACCAGGACCCTGATTTCCCGGCCGGCCTGAATTGCATAAGCCCGTTCCACTCCGGCAAACGAAGAAGCGATCGTCTCCAGGTTCTCAACCCGCTTGATGTACGCCTCAAAGCTTTCACGCCGGGCACCGGGCCGGGAACCGGACACGCTGTCCGCGGCCGCCACCAGAAAAGCATAAGGAGAATCCATCGTCGTCTCTTCGTGGTGCGCCGCGATAGCATTGACAATCACGTTTTCTTCGCCATAGCGCCGGGCAAGGTCTGCGCCGATTTTGGCATGAGGCCCTTCAACCAAATGGTCGGCAGCTTTGCCGATATCGTGCAGGAGCCCGGCCCGCTTTGCTATTGCCGGGTCCAGCTCCAGCTCCTGGGCCATGAGCGAAGCGAGATACGCAACCTCTTTGCTGTGCACAAGCACATTCTGGCCGTAGCTGGTGCGGTATTTGAGCCGCCCGAGCATCTTGCAGAGTTCGGAGTGCAATCCTACGATACCAAACTCGAGCACCACCGACTCGCCCTCAGCCTCAACCATATTGTCCATCTCCTCACGCGTCTGCCCGACAATTTCCTCGATTCTCGCCGGATGAATCCGACCGTCTGCGATCAGCTTCTCCATTGCCAGCTTTGCCACCTCGCGCCGTATCGGGTCGAATCCCGAAATGACAATCGCGCCCGGAGTGTCGTCAATCATCACTTCCACGCCGGTCGCGGTCTCGAACGTCCGGATGTTGCGTCCTTCCCTGCCGATTATCCGGCCCTTCAACTCATCCGAAGGCAGGTTCACCACTGAGACCGTGGTTTCAGCCGCATGGGAAACAGCACAGCGCTGAATCGCCGCAACGACAATCTCGCGCGCCTCAACCTCAGCCTTGGATTTCGCTTCTTCCCGGATTTCCTTGCATATCTGCGCGCCCTCGAGCCGGGCCTGGTTCTCCAGATTACGCAGCAGCTCCTTGCGCGCCTCTTCACAAGACAACCCGCCAATCCGCTCCAACCTCGAGTTCTCCTGACTGATGAGCTGGTCCATCCGCTCCATTTTCGCCTTCAGTATCTTGTCACGCGACATCAAGTCCCGGTCCTTGCGGATGAGGTCCGCCTCCTTCTGGGTCAACACGCTGTCCCGGCGTGAAACAAAAGCCTCCCGGCTGGCCAGTTTTTCTTCGGTACGCTCCAGTTCTCGCCGCGTAGCCGCGGTTTCCGACTCGAACTTCAGCTTCTCCTTCTCCCATTTCTGCTCACGCTCGGCCTTGGCCTGTTCCCGCAGGGCTTCGGCCTCCTGACGAGCCCGGGCCAGAATTTCGTCCGCCTGCTGCCGATTCGTGTCAACATGGCGCCGGGCCGCAAGCCGGCTGACCCGATACCCCACAAAGAAGCCGACAACCCCAAGAACAACCGGCACACCGATAACCAGAACCCAATTCCATAAACTCAAATTCATGTCTCCTCCATAAAAAAGCCCTGCTCGCGCCGTGTAGCAGGTGGTCTTTGAACCCGGAAAAACGGTGGGAACCTCAGGACAGCTTCGTGCACTCTCCTTAAGGAGTTGCAGTCCACCGCCCTATAACGGCACCCCTATCTCGGGTGTTGGCTCAAGACTCAGCCGACTATCACGAACACAGCAGGGAACCTAAAGGACGTTGTCCAGTTTTTCAATGAGCGTGCCGACACGACGCGCCACCCAATCGGTGTTCTCCTGATTCTCCTTCAGGTGCTCGTCCACAAGGTTCATACACGCCAGCACTGCGGTCCGGGTAGCGGAACCCTGACTGAACTGGCGGTCAATTTGCTTCATCTTCTTGTCAACGACCCGGGCAACTCTAGAAACATAGTCGCCGTCAGTGTCGGCTCTAACACTATATTCATTACCAAAGACCTTAACTCTAATGGTTTCCATAGGCTCCCATCAACTTGACTCTAAGTCAGGACGTCGATTTTGTCAAGCACGGCATCAATCCGCTGCACCGCCTTCTGCTGAACCCGCTCGGCTTCAGCCAGCCTGCCACGCAGCTCTTGATTCTCCTCCTTGAGTCGAACTATCAACTCAAGCGCAGCATCGATTCTACTCTCCAACAGACGAAACTGCTCTATCAGGTCTTCATCCGGACCTTTCTTCATGCTCAATGGTAGCCGGGTGAGACCGGAAGTCAATCTGACAGAAAGGGCCCTGGCTTGTACCCGGGCCCTCAATCTTCCTGTCCGGCTTAGTGCTTAATCAGCCGCAGTCCCTGCACCAGTTGGAACCAGGACGTGAGTTTGACTTCACCGGTGCCGATATCGATACTGTCTATTCTCACCATCGCGTAGTATTCGTCCTCGGTGTAGCACCCGATAATCATCGGGGTCTGGTTGATGTCGCGGAACTCGAAATAAGTCTGCTGGTCGTAGCTCGGCAGCGGGCCGTGCTCATAAGGCGAGACATCAACAAAGCGTGTTACCCGCCAAGCCGCCGGCGGCACAACACCACTGGGGTCAATCGGGCCGCGGTCCGGACTCGCAACCGAGTAAGTGGGCCCGCTGTAGCCAACCGCGAAATCGGTAATGTAGAAATCAACAACGTCGGCGCTACCCGCTTCCTCCATCGAATATGTCGAGTCCTCACCCGATGACCTGTTCCAGCCGTATCCTGAGTTGCCCGGGGCATCCAGTTCAGCCAGACCGGCCATGCTGTTCTCAATCGGCACTGTGGTCGGCTTGTCCACAGCATCATAAGTTTCGCTTCCAAACCTTGCCATGACCTTGTACTTGCCGGTAATGCCTTGGGGATAGTCCACATATTCGATTTGCTCGGTCTCGCCGATACCGGTGTAGCTCGGACTCCCCACCTCCTCGAAGTAAACCATGTACACATCCGGTGTTCCTTCGACCGGCGCGGCCCAGGAAATCCGCACCATGCTGTCGGTCCTGGCTTCAATCCGGACATTGAGCGGTGGCCCGCCCGTGATTTCGTCACACTGCACCAGAACCAGTGCCGCGGCGGCAAAAGCGCCTATCGAAATAATGGTGAACAATCTGTTCATATCGGTCCTCCTATCCAAGTGGTCAATCTCTTGCATCTGCCGTCATTGGCTCCGGGCCGAATCACTCGGACTCGTGCATAATCAGCCGCAGTCCCGACACCAGTTGGAACCAGCTTATCAGCCGAACCTCGCCGGCCCCGGAGTTAACGTTGTCAATCTTTACCATCACATAATGGCCGTCTTCAGTATGGCAGCCGACAATCATCGGAGTCTGGGTAATGTCGGTCCAGTTGAAATAGACGGTCGGCGATTGGGAAGGCAGCGGGTCGTTCTCGCTCGTCAGCGGGTCGGTAAAACCGTTCACCCGCCAGTCCTCGCTTGGGGGAACTGGACCGCCCAAGTCGCTCGGACCCATATTCGGGCTGGCAATAGCGTAAGGCAACCTGCTCGACCCGGTCGTAAAATCGGTAATGTAGAAATCCGCAAGAACCGCATTCCCGGCCTCAATCATCGAATAAGTCCTTCCTGCACCGGACTCGCGGTCCCAGCCGTATCCGGAATTCCCTGAAGCGTCCAGCTCAGCCACCGCAACCGTATCAGTGTACACCGGCACAGTGGTCGGCTTATCCGCGGCCTCGTAGACATCTTCACCGAACTTGGCCACAACCTTGTATGTTCCGGTGAAGCCCTGCGGGTCGTGAACACAAGAAGTGCTGGTTGTTTCAGCAATCAGAACATAAGTTGACTCTTGCAGCGCCATGAAAGAAACCAGGTAGCTGTCCGGCGTTCCTTCGGCCGGCGGGGTCCACCCGACCATAACATTGGTCCCGATAGTATCAGCCGCAACCTGAACGTCACGCGGCGCACCGCCCAGTACTCCGCACGACTGCACCAGAACCAGCAAGATAACCGCAAGAACACCGATAGAAGACGCAAGAAATAAACGCTTCACTCAAATCCTCCTCTTCGTTCCGTCACTGCGAAAGAGCCCGTTCGACTCACTCAGTATAGACTCCGCGACTGCGGCAGTCTTCTGCCACAAGATTGCCACGGGCCTCCGGCCCTCGCGCAATGACCTTCTAGAGAAAGATACCCTTCAAACAGGCTGCGTCAAGTCACTACGCCGGCCAGGCACATAACAGCAAAGAGCCCCGGCAAAGCCAGGGCTCAAAGGGTTCGTATCGGTACTAGTGCTGTATCAGCCGCAGGCCTTTGACCAGTTGGAACCAGGACTGGGCCTGAACCGTACCGTTTATGGTATTATAGCCCGAAAGCTTCACCAGTGCGTAGTACCCGTCCGCCTTTGTGTAGCAGGCCACCAGCGCAGGGTCGGTTGTAAGGTCTGTGAATCCGAAGTAGTTGATGGTCTCCACGTACTTCGGCAGAGGGTCATGCTCACTGGTCAGCAGATTGCTGAACGCATTCACCCGCCAGCTTCCGGCCGGGGTAACGTTACCCGGGTCGGTCGGCGCATAATCCGGGCTGGCAATCGAATAGTCCGGCCCGGTGTACCCGATGGCCCAGTCAGTGATGTAGAAATCCACATTGGCCGCACTGCCCGCATCCTCCATCGTGTAAGTCGAAGCATCACCGGTCGAACGATTCCAGCCGTAACCTGCCAGGTCCGCGGAATTGAGCTCACCTACTGTGGTCCCGGTATTCGCAATCGGGGTCGTGCTCGGAGTCGCGGCTCCATCGTACTCATCGCTTCCGAACTTGGCGGTCACTTTGTACTTGCCGGTCTTGCCTTCCGGGTCATGAGCGTACTCAGTCGCGGTCGCATCACCCAACTCAGTGTAGCCCGAAGTTCCGGTCTCCATGAACAGCACAATGTACTTGTCCGGAGTGCCTTCGGTCGGCGCGCCCCAGGTGATTTTCACGGTGCTGTCGGTGTCGGCCACAATCGTGACATTAAGCGGCCTTCCACCAAGAAGCTCGTCGCACTGCATCAGCACCAGGGCCGAAACCGCCAGAACGGCCACCGAGGCGATTGTTATCAGTCTCTTCATTTCTATATCCTCCTTAAAGACTAGCGGCCGGTCCGGGGCGGCTTGCCAGGCTTCGGCTTAGGTTCACCCGGTTTCTCGCCCGGTTTCTCGCCCGGACCGCCCTTCTCGGCCGAAAGTTCATCCACCAGTTGCTGGAGCGAATCCCGCTCCGCAGTCAGGGTCTGCACCTGACCTTCGAATTCGGTGATTTTCTGCTGCTGCTCCTCGACCTGGACCTTGAGCTCTGATACATTCTGGCCCATAGGACAACCTGCGACCAGGAACAGCAGAGCGACCACCGCAAAGCCGGTTGCTACTATCCTCACAGTTTCCTCCTTTTTCGGAATAATACTGTCCAGCCATACCTGCTTGCTGCACTACCGCTTCACAACTTGCTCAGCAATCAATGCTTCCCTCATCCCAACCGGGCTAATTCTAGAACCGGTCTCTGGGGTGTCAAGACATTTCTGGCAGCCTCCACCCAGGGACAACCTGACCGATGCCGGCCCGGCCGCCTGCTTGACCGGCATATCAGAACAGAAATATATGAACGCAACACGTGCCCTGATCTCTTAGATGCAATCAAACGCCAAAAGGTAACATCAGTATCTTGCACTTCTTGCCGGGCAGCGCCTTCCTCACTCCTGACCAACTACCGGTCAACAGCCTGCGCGACAACCAGACCCGAAAACCGATATAGGAGACGACACCAAGAGCACGAAGTCGCAATACGCCTTACGCTTGGCTCAACGCATAACGCCGGCCTCCGGCGTACTGCGTAATGCATGATGCATAATGCGTATAGTGCGTAGAGCATTGGGCGTCAGGCGCAAAGCCGCGCGGTTATTCGGTTTGTACCCTTTGTGCCTTTGTGACTTTGTGTTGTATTTCGGTTCCGGGGCCAGAACCCGGTCTTGACTTTCACTCACTCCTCATTATGTTCACCCACTAAGAGTAAACCCGGAGGCTGAATGGCGGAAACCATCTATCAGAGCTTCGCTGAAATCGCCGACACACATCAGAGCAAGATTGCTCTGATGCACAAGGTCGGCGGTGTCTACCAGAGCACAACATACAACCAGCTTGCCCGAGCCGTCGATGAGGTGGCTGCCGGTCTGGCCGAGCGCGGAGTCAAACCGGAAAACCGGGTCGGAATATACTCCTACAACCGGCCTGAATGGGTTGTGGCCGACCTTGCTGTCATGAAGCTCGGCGCTGTCGTTGTCCCCATCTACCACACCCTGCCCGAGGAATCGGTCCGCTACATCCTCAAGGACGCTGAAGTCAGCCATCTCATCGTTGAGACGCCCGAACTGTTTGCTATTGTCACAAAGGTCATGAATGACGCCCCGAAGCTCAAGGACATAATCACCCTGTTTCAGAAAGACACCGAGACCCGGTCCGGCAAGGAACTCTTCTCATTCGAGTCTTTGCGCCAGTCCGGAGCCAGGGCTCTGGCCGCCAACCAGAAACTCGCCCAAGCCCACGAATCCGACCCGGACAGCATCGTGACCATTGTCTACACCTCGGGCACCACCGGCGAACCAAAAGGTGCGATGCTCACTCATCACAACATCCTCTCAAATGTCACTGCCGCTGTTGCCCGTTTCGGCATCAATAAAAAGGATGTGCTGGTATCGTTCCTGCCGCTTTGTCACATGTTCGAACGCACCGGTGGCTATTACACCATGCTGCTCGCCGGTGCTACGATTGCGTACGCCGAATCTGTTCAGACCATTGCTCAGGATGTCCGGACCATAAAGCCCACTTTGCTCATCGTGGTGCCTCGAGTCCTTGAAAAGGTCTACAACGCCGTAGCTGAGAAAGTGCTCACCGGCCCGGCCTTGTCCCGCAAGCTGATGACTGCCACCCTGCGCACCTACAGCCGCTCTGCCCGCTACCGGGCAAAACGCAAAACCCCAAAGCTCGGGCTCAAGTTCAAGCACTGGATACTCGGCCTGCTTGTCGTCAGAAAGCTCCACAATCTTGGCGGCGGCAGAATGCGGCTGATAGTGTCGGGCGGCGCTCCGCTTGAAAGGCGTCTTGCCCGGACAATCCGCAACCTGGGATTCAACCTGCTCGAAGGATACGGCCTGACCGAAACGTCTCCGGTGGTCTGCACCGCAGTGCCGGGTGAAGAACGGGTCGGCACTGTCGGCAAGCCGTTTCCAGGAGTGGAAGTGGAAATCGGCCTGAACGACGAAGTGCTGGTCCGTGGCCCGAACGTGATGAAAGGATACTTGAATAAACCCGAGGAAACCGCACGGGCAATTGACAAAGACGGCTGGTTCCACACCGGAGACCAGGG
>JAUWNN010000165.1 GCA_030612625.1 Caldifarciminota bacterium | reverse complement strand
GTAAACCGACGGGCAAAGCGACGGGCAAAGCGACTGGTAAAGCGACTGGTAAAGCGACTGGTAAAGCGACTGGCAAAGCGACCGGCACAACGCTTGGCACACCGGTCAACACATCAGTTGTCATATCGTTCATCCTGGCGGCCGTCAGGAGGTTCGGATTGTCTTTCGATTGGCCATTGTCCCAAGCCATCCCAAGAACCGAAATAGAGCCGCGGAGACACACAGAACAAGGCAAAAGTCAAACTGCAAAATGCAAAGTGCAAGCCAATCCCAAGAACCGAAATAGAGCCACGAAGACACGAAGAACACGAAACGGAGAAGCAGCAACCGTGCGGCCTGGAAGAGACAGGGTGACACCCTTGCGCTGCGCAGGGTGTCACCCTTGCCAGTTGTGTCTTGGTGGTGGATTTCTATATCGGGTTTCCGGACCTGGAGCCAGTGTTGCGTGGAGCCAGGGCCGGGGTATAATCGAGATGACTGATGGCAGGTACTGGTGTTTCTTGAAAAGGAGGCCTGAGTTGAAAGTGGTCTTGATTGTTTTGCTCGTGCTGGCCGGAGCTGTTTATGCTGAAAAGCCTTCGTGTGACCAGGTGAAAACGCTGGAATGGGTTGACCCGATGGGCCGGAGCCCGCTGGGTTTTGCCGAGTGGTCAGCAGCTCATCAGGCCGGTTTTGATGCGAGTTGGATTGGGAGAGTGGGCCGGACCGGGGATGATGATGTTGTGGCCGTAGTGGTGAGTGCTGAGCTTTATCCGCACATTGCGACCGAGCTTTCCCAGTATCAGGCTGACCTGGTCACGGCCGGGTACAGCGTACAACTGGATACGATGCGGGGCATGTCACATCAGACGCTGCGCAGTCACCTGGCCGGGATTTCTAGTATTGTTGGCGCGGTCCTGATCGGTGAGTTGCCCCTGGCCTGGTATGAGATGAGCGGGGAGGAGTTTCCGATTGACCTGTATATGATGGACCTTGACGGGACTTGGCATGACAGCGATGGGGACGGTCTGTACGATGACCACAGGGGCAGCATGGCCGCGGATATCTGGGTGGGGCGTCTTGATGCCCGGCCTCTGACCTGGGACGACGAGGTCAGGCTGATGAAGCGATACTTTGACAAGAACCACGCGTATCGGACCGGCAGCCTGAGCCTGCCGGACCGGGCACTGGCTTATGTGGATGATGACTGGCGCTGGTTCGGGAACTGCGACCTGGACGAAGTGTATGCGGATGTGACTACGGTGACGGACCGGAACACCACCCGTGCCAGTGACTACCGGATAAGGCTTGCCCAGGGGTATGAGTGGATACAGGTCTGTTCGCACTCCTGTCCGTGGGGACACACGTTCAAGGCTTTCGGCGCCTACGGTGGCACAGTGTTCAATTCCGACATCTATGGGATCCGGCCCCAGGCCCATTTCTACAACCTGTTCGCCTGTTCCGGGACCCGGTATGTCGAAGAGAACTGCTCGGCGGGTTGGGATATTTTCCAGGACGACTATGGCCTGCTGGCTGTGGGCAGCGCGAAGTCAGGGTCGATGTTACACTTCGATGATTTCTACCGGCCGATGGGACAGGGTGAATGCATCGGTGAGGCATTCCGGCTCTGGTTCGCCGAGTGGGCCGAGCAGGACCGGTTCTGGTTCTACGCGATGAATATCCTGGGTGACCCGACTTTGAAGCCGCATGGCAACAGCATCGGTGAATATCGGGGAGAACCGCCACCCGTGGTTCCGCCGGTTAATGCCGAGGTCGTGTGTACTCATACTGAGACCGATGACTCGCCAATGCTGCTGGCGATGCCGGACGGCAAGGTGTGGGCGGTCTGGAAATCGGGTCGGAGCAGTTCTAACGGGAGATTTGACATATACGCATCGGTCCGGTCCGGGGGGAGCTGGTCAAGCCCGTACAGTGTGGGGCCGCACAAGTACTGGGACACTGACCCGGTTCTGGGTATGGACCGGAACGACAGGCCGGTGGCGGTCTGGTGTGGATACACGGGCAGCGACCACTGGTTCGACCTGTTCTACAGCACCTGGAACGGGAGCAGTTGGTCGGCCCGGCAGCGAATCTCGATTGACGTTGCCGCTGACCTGAACCCGACCCTGGCCCGGGATTCGACCGGGGACTTGTGGTGTTTCTGGTCCAGTCGGAGGAACCTGTTCTCGGACATTTTCGCCGCGTCCTACAACGGCAGCACCTGGAGCACGGTGGTCAATCTCACGAACGACAGCATGGAAGTCGTATACCCAAAGGCGGCAACCATGCCTGATGGAACGGTCTGGGTTGCGTACACCAGGTATCAAGATGGAGCGGCCGGAGTCTGGGCTCGTTTTCGGCAGGGCAGCAGTTGGATTGAGACCGGCCCGGTTTCAGGTGAGCAGCGACGGGCCTTTCGGTCGGCAATCACGGCCGGGATTAACGCACAGCCGGTTGTCTGCTGGCAGAGTTTTGAGACCGGGAACGGCGACATCTACTACAGTGAATACGACGGCGCGAACTGGTCGGTCCCAGCATTGGTGGATGGCGATACTGCGCTGGACGTGATGCCGGCCATGGCTGCGGACAGTGAAGGAAAGCCCTGGGTGGTCTGGATGAGCCGGCGGACCGGGAACTGGGATGTTTATTACTCGTATATGTCTCCGGTTGACTGGATACCGGCTCAGGAGGTTGAGCCGAATCCAGGACCGGATATCAACCCGAGCATCAGCACCGGGCCGGCCGGCGAAATCTGGGTCGGGTGGCAGAACCTGACCTCAGGCAACTGGGACATTCTTGCCAAGTCGCTGCCAATGAGCGGCTGCTCAGAGCAGCGAGGAGTTGCCGCTTCACCGGTGCGCATCCGGCCGAACCCGTTTCGCCAAAGGCTCCAAGTGAACTGTCTGAGTCTGGACAGGGTCATAGTAATGGATGCGGCCGGCCGGGTTGTGAAGTCCCTGGCCGGTAAAGACAACAAGGTTCTCTGGGACGTAAGGGACCGGCAGGGCCATGTTGTTTCACCCGGTGTGTATTTTGTCCGGGTCATAACACCTGAGTTCAGTCGGGTCGAGAAGGTGCTGCTGGTTCGCTGATTTGCAGCAAGCCCGGTGCTGGAAACATTCGCCAGACAAGGCTCTGCCAGCCCAGGTGCCGGGAAAACCCCTTGAACAGTGCATTTTCCGCTTGACAGGCCGGCAAAGTCAGCTATATTAGGGCGTAATGCCATCACGCTGGTTGCGTTTGTGGGTGAATTCCAGTGGTGCACCCGTTTGCAGGCTACTGGTTTCACTCGCCGGGCCGCGCTGGTGGCCAATCTTTTACAGAAAGGAGGTGGCATAGCATGACTAAAGAGCAGATAGTTACCAAGATGGCCAAAGAAGCCGGAATCTCCAAGAAGGCTGCGGCAGCTTCGCTCAACAGCTTTGTCGGGACTGTTACCGGGGAGCTGAAAAAGGGCCGCCGCGTTCCCCTGGTCGGATTCGGGACTTTCCTAATCAGGAAGGCAAAGGCTCGCATGGGCCGGAACCCGCAGACCGGCAAGGCGATCAAAATCTCGGCAAGAAAGCGTCCGGTGTTCAAGGCCGGCCAGGCGCTCAAGAGTGCGGTCAATAAGAAGAGATAGGCCGACAGGAGCTAAGGGGGGGAGCAAACTCCCCTCCTTTCTCTTGAAAGCGGTTTCCTTTTCCCGGTCCAGGTTGAAAATCATTGACCAGCGATTGCTGCCCGGTCGGGTCCAGCGTATTCAACTTCGTAGCGCTTCGGATGTAGCCAGAGCTATCAGAGCGCTGGCGGTGCGGGGCGCGCCCAACATCGGTGTGGCTGGGGCATACGGTTTGGCAGTAGAGGCATATCGGCTTTCCGACTCGAAGCTGCGGTCAGGCTTGGGCCGGGCCGCAGAAGTCCTTGCGCAGGCGCGACCGACCGCGGTTAATCTCAGTTGGGCTATTCAGAGGATGCAGAAGGTGATGGATAGCCCTGAGCTGAGCCCGCAGGGGTTGAGACTTGCGGTCGAGCGGGAAGCGCGGAGAATTGAGTCTGAGGAGATTGTGAGCTCGCTGGCGATGGCTTGTCACGGCGCTCGGCTGGTAAAGCAGGGAGCCAGGGTTCTCACCATTTGCAACACCGGCGCGCTGGCAGGGCCAGGCATGGGAACCGCCCTGGGGGTGGTGTTTCAGAGCCATCTGAATGGAAAGCGGCCGCATGTGTTTGCCTGCGAGACAAGGCCGTTGTTGCAGGGGGCACGGCTTACTGCGCTGGAGTTGGCCCGGGCCCGAATCCCGGTTGTTGTAATCGTTGACAGCGCTGGGGCCACAGTGATGCCGGAGTGTGATGTTGTTCTTGTGGGAGCGGACAGAATCGCCCGCAATGGTGATACTGCCAACAAGGTCGGGACCAAAATGCTGGCAGTATTGGCAAAGGAGTTCCGCAAGCCTTTTTATGTGGTCGGGCCGTGCTCCAGTTTTGACCTTACCTGTACCAGGGGTTGTGATATTGTGATTGAGGAGCGTTCTGCAGATGAAGTGAGGAAATTCGGGAGCTGCCGGGCTGTGCCGAATTCGGTGTCGGTATTCAATCCGGCATTTGACATTACGCCGGCCCGGTTGATTACCGGGTTTGTGACAGAGCGTGGTTTGATTCATCCACCTTTTAAGAAGAATATCAGGTACGTGCTCAGAACCGGCTGAATCTGTTTGAGCAGGAACAATCAAAGCGGCCCGGAAAAGCCCGGGCCGCTAATCAGAATAGAAAGCTGCTACTCAGTCGTAACTGTTACCGATTCCATGACGACCGGTTCGACCGGCAGGTCTCTGAGCCCGGTTTCCACCTTGCCCAGTTGCTCCAGGATATCCATCCCTTCCACAAGGTCGCCGATAACGGTGTACTTGCCGTCAAGCATGGGCAAAGGCTCCAAGCACAGGTAGAACTGGCTTCCTGAAGAACGGCGCTCCGGGTTGAACTGGTCTCCGGTTCGGGCCATTGCCACTGAGCCTTTCAGGTGCTTGTGCTTTATTTCGGCTTCAACTGTATAGCCCGGGCCGCCCGAGCCGTCGCCTTTGGGGTCCCCGCCCTGGACCACGAAGTTCGGGACAATCCGGTGGAAGGTCAACCCGTTATAGAATCCTTTGATGGCCAGGTTGGCTACATTGGTGACATTCTTGGGCGCATCCTTGGCAAAGAACTTCACCTTTATTGTGCCGTAGTCCTTGACTTTGATATTGAAATAAAGGTCTTCGGGCAGATTGTCTGAGGTCAGTGTGTCTTTCAGAACGCCTCCGGTTTCTGTTGTGTCTGCTGTTTCGATGATGGTTGTGTCCTCGGTCGGTTCGGTGCCTGGTGGTGCGCTCGGCTGCTCAGGTTCCTGGCCCCCACAGCCCAGGACAAGGGCCATCAGGGCGATTACTGCCAAGGCTCTGTTCACTACTTACCTCCTTTTTCATGTCATGCTCACGACTGGTAGAAGCGTGGCGGTTTCGTACTTAGGATTGCCACGGCTGCTTTGCAGCCTCGCAATGACAACTTGCGTTTTCTCAAATCCTTCCGGGTCAGTCAGCGACGACCAGCTTGTTGACAACTCTGCCTGAGGGTGCTTGCAGTATTGCCAGATACACCCCGGGTCTTATTCCGGTCCGGCCCAGGTCAATAGTCTGCCGTCTGCCTTGAACCCGGCAACATTCTACTAAACGGCCAGAAGAGTCAACTATTTTCAGGGTTGTGCCTGGCGCGGCTCTGATGTTCAGAATGCCGGTTGTCGGACTGGGCCATATCACGGCGGTTTGGACCTTTTGATACGGCCGGTCCGCGATGCCTGGTGCTGATACCCTGAACTCAAGCGCATCAAGGTCAAGTCCGGCACAAGGGTTTGAGCTGGACCCGGCACTGTCGCAGACGATGCGCAGATAACGGGCGCTGTCCAGTCCGGGCACTGCCAGGTCAAAAGATGCGGTTCCATTGGCGTATCCACAGCAGCTCCAGGGCCCGTTCCAGTCGTTTCCAGCATAGAGCCAGTAACCGTCAGCAACAGTGTCGCTGTCAAACACGGTGATGTCGTCACCAGGCAGGTTGGGAACAGGTTCCTGCCCGGTTGAAAAGCAGACCTGGCCGCGGCGTCCGAGCGAGTAGAACCGGTCATCAGGCGGGCCGAAGCAGTTGATGGAATGGGTTGAGATTGTATGGAACGGGTCGGCATGAAGGAGCCAGACCAGTTCTTCGACATATCGGGCATGACCGGTGTCGGGGGAGAGGTTGAAGTCAATGAGGGCCGAGCCGTGCTCAGGCACTACTACGCGGGTCACGGTTTTCGGCTCATAGCCCGACGCATGGGCGGTTACTGTGTATGTGCCGGAAGCAAGTGGTTTGTGATAGTCACCCAGTTGCGGGTCGGAATAGACGTGCCAGCGCTCGGGGTCGGAGACCGCGATACGGGCGAACAGCCGGGCGCGGGTGAGCGAATCCCGGACAACCCCGGCTATTCCGGTGCCGACTGCTTCAATCGTGCCCAGCAAAGCCCGGCGGTTGGCTTCGCAGATTGAGTCGATCTGCGGCCTCGCGGAACGCTGCTGGTTCTCGATGGTGTAGGCCAGGTTTCCCCAGAGCCCGAAGTTTGCGTCCTGGCACGAACCATAGACCGGATACCATTCATAACCGTTGATGGGCGTCAGTCGGGTGATTCGCGAACCATAGGTTGAGTCGGCATAGCGCTGAGCCAGGGAAATGATGTGGGCTGAGTCGGGCGGGTCAACCCGATGGTTGTCCCAGAGATAGTTAACATATGAGGCCACCGAGTGAAAGGCGAATTCCAGGGCGATGTTGTTTTCGATGCTGTGTTGCCTGATAGCTTTGGTCTCGGGTTGGGAAAAAGGTCTTGCGCTGTTGCCCCGCTGGTCCCATTTGTACCCGTAGTCCCGGTTGAGGTCAACGTTGCTTGCGTTGCGCCGGGTGCTGGCAACGTGGCCGTCAGCATTAAGGATTGGGATGACCCAGATTTCCCTGGAATCTACAAGTTCCCGCACGGCCGCATTGGTGTCGTAGCTTTGGGCCAGAAATGCTGCGAATTCCAGCGTTACTTCGGTTGATATTTTCTCGTTACCGTGATGCGCGCCGATGATTCTGATTTCGGGCTCAGGTTCTTCGACCATAGGATTATCCGTGATGCGCAGTGCCAGGATTTCACGATTCTGGACCGTCAGCCCGATTGTGTCAAGCCG
>JAUWNN010000019.1 GCA_030612625.1 Caldifarciminota bacterium | reverse complement strand
GGAGTCGGTGCAGGCTGGCCCAGCTTCCAACTGTACATACCCTGGTTCCTGCAGCGCACTAAGATTTTCGCGGAACCGGCCCAACAGGCGATTCATGACATGGCGCTTGCATCAGACAATGCTCCGGCATTTCTGCCCAATGCCCTGAACCTGCCTTACTTCATCCTGCACGGCGGGGATGACGACAATGTGCCGGCGATTCACGGCCGCAACTTCGCGGGCTGGCTTGAAGAGTTGGACTATGAATATGTCTACAAAGAAGTCCCGGGCCGTCGTCACTGGTGGACCTACGAAGAACAGGACCTTTCGGTTGTGGACGACTCTGACATGATGGCCTTTTTTGAGTCCAGGAAGCGAAACCCGGGGCCGCGGCATATTCTATTCCGTACTGCTGACCTGGGACAGTCAAACCGCTCCTACTGGGTCACGATTGACCGGGTGAATACTGTCGGGAAAATGGCTGAGATTGAAGCCCAGGCCTCACACAAGTTGCTCAAAGTCACAACCCGCAACATCGTCCAGTTCACGCTTGAGCTGGACCAGAGGCTGTTCTTCCCAGGCAAGGTGGCTCTGGAGGGCGACGGCCAGCAGCTCGGCCCGCACATATCCCTACCCGCACGAGTAACACCCTGCCTGAACTACTGCCTGTTCTGGGGGACGAGGCCCGGCCGGCACATATCCCTACCCGCACGAGTAACGGCCCACAAAGGGAAAAAAGGCTGGAGAATGGGGCAGGCGCGAATTCCCCGTTTGCACAAGAAACCGAAACTCCACGGCCCGGCAAAGCAGGCGATGTTCAGCCCGTTCCTCCTGGTCTACGGCACGGCTGACACGAACCTGACCGGCTTCCTGCGCCACACCGCAACCCAGGAAGCGATGCGCTGGTGGCTGCGCGGCAATGGCCTAGTCGAGGTCCTGGCTGATTCCGAAGTCACGCCCGAAATGGTGGAGCAGTCCAACCTTGTGCTCTTCGGCGGCCCGGACCAGAACACATACACCCGTCGTATCAGCCGCAACCTGCCTCTTCAAGTCAAGCAAGGTCGAATGTTCCTCGGTTCCCATGACCTCGGAGATGACCTGGCAGCTCTGTTCACCTATCCCAACCCGCAGAATCCTGACAACCTTGTCCTGATTCGAATGGGCACTGATGCGGACAACACCCGGCTTTCGACATTCTGGGGCGTGGTCTACTCCGGAGCCGGGATACCTGATTTCATGGTGTTCAACAAACAGGTGCGTCATTGGGCCTGGGCCGGGGTAAAAGCGGCCGGATTCTTCGGGCCTTTCTGGAACATCGACCCGAAATCAACCTACGTCCAGGAATAGAACCGCTTGCCTGACCTGATTCTTCGCTCTCCGGCAAAAATCAACCTCGGGCTCTGGGTTGGGAAAAAGCGTGCTGACGGTTATCACGAAATCATCACAATCATCGTCCCGTTGGAATTCCACGACCGGATTGCGATTCGCACAACTCGCGCCGGAATCGAGGTCACAACCGACTCAAAGGATGTGCCCCCAGGTCCGGCAAACCTTGCTTATCAGGCTGCAGAGCAGTTCTTCAGAGCGGCACAGATACCGGCCGGGTGTCGCATACGCATCAGCAAGTCGATACCGGTCGGTGCCGGCCTGGGCGGCGGCTCCTCCAATGCTGCAACCGTTCTTCTGGGTCTGAACAGACTGTTTGACCAGCCACTGTCTGCTCGCCGTCTCCATCAAATCAGTCTGAACCTTGGCAGCGATGTGCCGGCTTTCCTGCGCCAGAAACCGTGCGTGGCACATGGCCGGGGTGAAAAACTGAGGCCAATCCGCCTGCCCGGACTCAGCATCCTGCTCTACCTTCCCGGCTACCCTGTTGACACTACCTGGGCCTATGAAAGGCTGGACCGGCACCGCTCGGCAAACCAGACCTTGACATCTCCGAGACTTTCCCCTAAGATTCTGGCCGCAAGGTTGAGGCGGAAAGAACCGGAGCGTAGCAAAGCGTGCCGCAAGGCACAACTGACGAGCACAGCCGTCCAGGTTCAGAACAGCTTTGAGCCGGTGGTATTCGGCCGGCACCCGGACCTGGCGAAGATGAAGCGGTTGCTTCTGGAAAACGGCTGCTACGCGGCTGCGCTCTCTGGTTCCGGCAGTACGGTCTACGGCCTGATGGAACAGAATGGCTCGAAGGACCCGATGGCCGCATTAGCTCGGCTGGGTTTCACTTGCGTTCGGACCCGCTCCATCTAGGCCTTTGGAATGTCGAATTACGAATGGCGAATTCCGAATCGCTGACTCGGAGTTCGTCACTCGACATTCGGAATTCGTATTGGGGCGTAGTCTAAGGGCAGGACCCAGGATTTTGGATCCTGTTGTGAAGGTTCGAATCCTTCCGCCCCAGTTGCTTGGCGGCCTGAATGAAAGCGAGGCAGTATGGAGCCACAATTGAAGGTGTTCACCGGACGGGCCAACCAGACTCTGGCTGAGAAAATCTGCCGGCATCTGGATATGGAACTTGGCGCAGCCGAGGTGCGCAACTTTGCGGACGGCGAAATAAGAATCAACATCAACGAAAATGTCCGTGGCACCGATGTATTCGTAGTCCAGTCAACCCAGCCACCGGCGGACCACCTGCTCGAGCTGCTGCTGATGATGGATGCCATGAAACGGGCCTCGGCCGATCGCATCACCGCGGTAATACCCTACTACGGCTATGCGCGCCAGGACCGCAAGGCCCAGCCTCGGGTTCCGCTTTCAGCCAAACTGGTCGCCAATCTGCTTGCCCGGTCCGGTGCCGACCGCATTCTGACCATGGAACTGCACGCCGAACAGATACAGGGGTTCTTTGACATCCCGGTGGACCATCTGTACTCAACTCCGATATTCATTGAGCGCCTTCCCGAAAACAAGCTCAAGAACATGGTAGTCGTCGCACCGGACACCGGTCGGGCCAACCGGGCCCGTGGATTTGCCACCCGCCTGGGCAGCAAACACCCCATCGCGATTGTCGATAAACGCCGCACCGGTCCCAACGAGTCAAAGGTTTTCGCTGTGGTTGGCAAAGTGGCCGGGTTCGATGTCCTGATTTATGATGACATGATTGATACGGGCGGCACCCTGGTGGGCGCAGCCGAGATTCTGCTCAAGCACGGCGCCAGGAGCGTCAGTGCGGTCGCAACTCACGGCGTTCTGTCTACCAAACCGGGTCTGGACGAAACCGGCAAGCCGAACAAACCCGCAGTCGAGCTAATCGCTGATTCGGAAATCAGCGGAGTCATCATCACCGACACCATTCACCTGCCACCGGAAAAGAAACATAAAAAGATAGAAGTGCTGTCGGTCTCGCCCCTTCTGGCTGAAGCGATTCTGCGCATCCACCGGGGCGAATCGGTCAGTTCGCTATTCGCATAAACCAGAGAGGCAAAATGGCATACAATATCAAAACGAAAACCCGCACCGAAACGGGAAAAGGCAAAATACGAAAGCTCCGGCGCAATGGAACGGTCCCGGCCGTAATGTACGGTCATGGCGACCCGTCGGTCCTGCTTTCCCTTGATGACCGGGAGTTCACCCGGCTGCTTCAGCAAATCCGGGGTCACAGTCCGATAGTTGACCTGGAAATCGACGGCAAATCTGCCAAATGCATTATCAAGACCCTGCAGCGCAACCCGATTGACGGTTCCCTGCTCCATGTTGATTTCCAGAAGGTTCATCCCACGGAAAAAGTCACAGTGAATGTGCCGGTCATCCTTCACGGTGATGCTCAAGGGATTAAAGAAGGCGGAATGCTCGACCATATCCTGCGCGAGGTCACGGTGCGTGCGACTATTGACAAAATCCCCGAGCACTTTGACATAGACGTAGCCCCTCTTGCCCTGGGACAGAGCGTCCACATATCCGACCTCAAAACCGAAGGCATCGAATTCACTCTACCCCTGGATTCGGCAATCGTCACCGTCCTGGTGCCGCGCAAGCTGGCCGCGGCTCAGGCCGAAGCAGCGGCTCCAGCAGCCGAGGAAGTCCCTGCGGTCGAGGCTGAAGCAGGAGAAAAGAAGGAACCGGAAGTCATCACGGAAAAGAAAAAGGAAAAGGAAACCAAAGAGGAAAAATCCAAGAAGAAGAAGAAGAAGTAGCCTGATGACCGTGTTTGGGCTGGGCAATCCTACTGAACGTTATGCCGAGACCCGCCATAACATCGGATTCATGGTTGCCGACCAACTGGCCCGGCGTCTGAAGGTGAAGTTCAAGCATCTGCCCGGCCGATACCTTGTTCGAGCCGCTTACGCTAGGAATCCGCTCGTTCTGGTGAAACCCCTGCTCTATATGAACGAGTCCGGTGTCCCAATCAAAGAACACCTGACCCAAGAGCCGGACGACTTCCTGGTAGTGTGTGACGACCTGGCACTTCCATTCGGCAAACTCCGGCTGCGGCCACAAGGCTCTGACGGCGGCCACAACGGGCTGGCGTCCGTAATCTACCATCTTGAGGCTACCGAGTTTCCCAGGCTGCGCATCGGCATCGGTTCACCGCCTCCGGACAAGGAAGGGGCCGAATACGTGCTTGAATCGTTCACCCCGAGCGAAGCTGACTGTCTGCCCGACCTGCTGGCCCGCGCTTCTGACGCCTGCCTGGCTGTTCTGGTTGACGGCCTTGAAGCGGCAATGAATCGGTTCAACCCGGAAAAAGAAGACCAGGATTCGGCTCTGACCGAGGAGCCGACATGAGGGTCGGAATCGTCGGGCTGCCGAATGTCGGCAAGTCTTCGCTCCTCAATCTGCTTACCAGTGCCTCGGCCCGTGTTGACTGCTACCCGTTCACCACCATCGAGAAGAACGTCGGCGTGGTCACGGTTCCTGACCAGAGGCTCGACACCATCGGCCGGCTCCTCAAACCCGAAAAACTGACCCCGGCCCACGTCTATTTCGTAGACATCGCCGGCCTTGTCAAAGGAGCCAGCAAAGGCGAAGGTCTGGGTAACAGATTTCTGGCCCACATCCGGGAGGTTCATCTGATGCTGCATCTCGTCCGCAACTTCACCTCCCCCGACATCCCACACGTGTTCGACACCGTGAACCCGGACCGGGACACTGAAATCGTCGAGACCGAGCTGGCCGTCGCTGACCTTGACGTGGTCCAGAAAAGGCTCGGAAAACTACGCAAAGAGCCCAGGACCCCGGAGAACCGGATTCTGCTCCAGCTCCTCGAAAAGCTAGCTCAGGTGCTCGAGCGCGGATTCACCCGGCCCGAACTCACTCATGAAGAACGCCTTTCAGTCAAGTCCCTGGGACTTTTCATTCTCAAGCCGGTCATCTACGCGGTCAACTGCTCAGACACCGAGCCGGTTGACAAAACCCGGTTCCCGCGCGTCGCATCCCGGACCAACCTTATGTTTTCCGCAGTGCTTGAGCAAGGAATGAACGATTTCTCAGAAGACGAGAAAAAGGAACTCCGCTCAAGCCTGGGCCTGGCTTCAGAAGGCCCGGCCGGTGTGGTGAGCAAATGCTTTGAGGAGCTGGCTCTCATCCGGTTCTACACGATCAAAGGCGATGAATCCCGGGCCTGGGCTGCGCCGGCCGGCACAACCGCACTCGAGGCCGCGGAAATGATTCATTCGGATATCGCCAGGGGATTCATCAAAACTGAAGTCCTGAAGTATCAACACCTGGCCGCTGCCGGCGACTTCCAGCTTGCCCGGGACGCGGGAAAGGTTAAGATACAAGGTAAGAAATATCTGGTGCAGGACGGCGATGTCCTGCTTATCAGATTCAAAACCTAGACTATAGGAGGAGATTTGAGCCACTACGAAATGGCAGTACTACTCAGCCCTGACCTGTCTGACAAAAATGTCCAGAAATTCGCTGAAGAAGCAAGAAAGCTTCTGGAGAAACACGGCGCAATAGAAATCGGCGACGAGAAAATTGAGCGGCGTTCACTCGCCTATCCCCTGAAAAAGAAGACCGAGGGGTTCTATATCTTCACCAGCTTCGTCGGCCCTGCGACAATACCCGAAGCTGTCAGAACCGAGTTGCTCCACCGCGAAGACCTGCTCCGTCTGGCATTCATCCGCAAATCCACCCGCCAGGTCAAAGCCGAAAAGGCAAAAGAGGTCAAAGCAAAGCAGTCCGCTGAAGCCGCTAAGTCGCAAGCCGAGTCACCGGAACCGGAATCCCAAAACCCGGCCGAACCAGCCAAGGAGGGAAAAAATGGCTGATATACGTTTAGGGCACCTCAATTATGTAGCACTGCTTGGCCGGGTCACAATGGACCCGGACCTGCGCTACACCCCGAAAGGAACTGCGGTCCTGGGATTCCACATTGCCGTGGACCGCAGCTACAAAGACCGGGCGACTGACGAATGGATAAAAGAAACGTCCTTCTTCAACGTCAACGTCTGGGCCCAGCAGGCCGAGCGCACCGGTGAAACAATGAAAAAAGGCTCAGCAGTCCTGGTCGAAGGAGAGCTGCGTTCCCGCTCCTGGGAAACCCAGTCTGGCGAAAAAAGGTATGTTGTCGAAATCCATGCCCGAAGGGTCCAGGTGCTCGACAAGTTTGTCACCGAGGAATCGGCCCCTGCAAAACCGCCTGAAGAACAGCCTGGTCAGGCTTCAGACCAACTCGACGACATTCCGTTCTAGCGCTGTTCTGCGCGAAGCTAAGGTTCAGTCGGCTCGCTGCTCGAGCCGCTCGACGGCAAGAGGGGCTCAACTTCTGCGTACTCCCAGGAAAAGTTCAAGGAAAACCACACCCTGACCGGCTGCTCGTAGTGCTCAGCCCCGGAGAATTGACCCTGCATCGCTGCGGATAAAGCCGCCGAATCGGCTTGTTCATATCCGGACGACTCGATAACCTTTGCTGCCAGCACCGACCCGTCAAAATCCACCAGGACCTCAACCTTTGCCTGGCCGCTGAAAGTATACTTGCGCAACTCTTCCGGATATTCGGCACCGGAAACATGAATCGGCTCGGGTGGCTTGGTCACCCGAAAGAAACCAACCGTATTCTTGAAATCACCAAGGAGCGGCACTACCCAGTCATCCCAGTAGCGAAGCATTCCCAGGCAATTGAACCTGAGCACAACCTCCTCAGCCTCCTGAACCAGGGTTCCTGAATCCGGTATCTGAGCCGCCACATGAAACTCAGCCACCTCAGCAGTATCAACCTCCACCTGCTCAAACTTCACTTCAAGCCCCATCTTTCTCAGGGTTTTGCTCGCAGGATAAAGCTCCTGGCCGACAACCGGCGGCATCACCAGCGAATCCTGGTCCTGAGCTATAGCCGGCACTATTGCAACAACCAACAGCATCGAGACAACAATGATTCTATTCATACTTCAGCCTAGATGTATCAGCCCGGGTTGTCAAGCCGGCCACGGGCTGGATAACTGTTTTGCAGCCCGACTGGGCAGGCAACTGGCTGACAGGCTGGCTGTTCAATTGGCCGGGAAACCGGCAGGTCGACTGGCCGAGCAACTGACGTTCCATCTGGCCGGCCAACTGATCGAAATAGGGACAGCGACTATTTTCGGAAATAGGGACAGCGACTGTTTTCCGGCATCAGTAGGAAACGGCGGCGCGACATGAAACTCGACCGTCTGCTTCTGCGGCTTTGCCTACGTCATCATCAAGGGCTGGCCCAGAGTCCTGCGGGAACTTGGCCTGGAACGGGACGACCACCATTGCCCGTGACGCACCTGATGCACTTGACATCCGGCCCGTTTTCCGCTACAACTTGCCGATGCAGCAGGAAAGGCGCGAACGCCATCTCACGTCCGGCCAACCATTGACAGACTCGGGACTTGGGAACATGGGAAGCGCACCTGGGTCGCCAGTTCTCGTCTTCAAGCCGATGGACGACTTGTGGGAGCGAGTTGGGCTAGGAAAGCAGGATTCCGACGTCACGCTCTTTCTGAACCTGATGTACCTTGGCGAGGCACTCGTGAAAATCGTGACAGCTGGCATGATTGCGGCTATCGACGACGACAAGGACAGAAATCGGTACCGGCTCCTGCACCGGCTTGTGCGGGCCGACGGGCTGGGCGAGTGGGCGGATGCCCTCGACGACTCGCTGGTGGGTCCGGCCTCTCAGTCGCTTCGGACGGCCGCACGGGAACCGCAGCGAGACCTAACACAGAAACTCGCCGCTGGCTCGTGGCAGCACGACGCGACATCACTCATGCACGATTGCCTGAGGCAACTTCAGGAGCCGGTCGGAGACGTCCCGGTACGGTGTCAAGGCGGAGCGTGGTTCCGTGCCTTCGTTGAACTCAGGAACAAGCCAAGGGGACATGGCGCGACGACACATGCCACGTGTTCGCTCTTGTGCCCGCACCTGGAGCGCTCACTTGCGTTAGTTAGCCAGAACTGCAAGGTGCTGAAGTGCCAGTGGGCGTACCTTCACCGCAATCTGTCAGGGAAGTACCGCGTCACGCGACTCTCTCAACAGACTGATGCCTTCGACTATCTCAGATCAACGAAGTCCGTGTCGCTCGCCAATGGCGTTCACGTTTGGCTCGACACACCCGTGCGTGTCGAGTTGGTGGACTCGGACCCCGATGCCACTGGGTTCTATTTCCCCAACGGTGGCTTCACAGGCAAGGACTTCGAGCTCATCTGTTACTCCACTGATGACCGCAAGCGCTCCGACGCTGCCCCTTACCTCTTCCCGACCGGCAACCTGCCGCCGAGCGAGACCCAAGGATTGGGTTCACTCGATGTGCAAGGCACAGGATTTGGCAACCTCCCGCCTGCAAGGGACCGCTATGTCCGAAGGCGTGCGCTTGAGGCTGAACTCGTATCGGTGATCGAGAATGACTACAACCAGGTCGTGACTCTGTATGGCCGCGGTGGCATAGGAAAGACTTGGCTAGCTCTGGCAGTTCTGCATGAAGTAGCCAACCGCGGACGCTACGATGTGATTTTCTGGTTCAGCGCAAGGGACATCGACTTGCTGTCGACGGGTCCGCGGATGGTGACCCCGCACGTACTCACCAAAGATGACGTGGCTCGGGAGTTCATCCGTCTCACTCAGCCGAACGATGCCAAGACGCCCGGGTTCAAGCCGATCGAATTCCTGCAGTCATGCATGCAGAAAAGCCCATTCGGTCCCGTCCTGCTGGTGTTTGACAACTTCGAAACCTTCCGTAGCCCATCAGACATATTCGCGTGGATGGCAGCCCACATACGTCCGCCGAACAAGATACTGATTACCACCAGGAAACATGAATTCAAGGGCGACTACCCGGCTGAGGTCGGCAGCATGATGGAATCCGAGTGCGCCGAGTTGGTTGACCTTGAAGGCAAGCGACTGGGCATCGCCGACAGACTTACACCGAAGGTGCGGCAGTCTCTATACGAGGACTCCTACGGCTACCCCTACGTCATCAAGGTGTTCCTGGGGGAGATGGCCGCTAAGCCCAACCTGCAGAGCGTAGAACCCGTCTTGGCGGGCAGAGACGACATCCTCAGCGCGCTCTTCGAGCGTACCTACTCCGGGCTGTCGCCTGGGGCGAAGCGAGTCTTCTTGACGTTGTGCGCATGGCGGTCGGTCGTTCCAGAGCTCGCAGTCAAAGCGGCCGTCTTGCGGCCAGGCACTGAGCATCTCGACGTTGACGTCGCGCTAGCTGAGCTTGAGCGCAGTTCTATGGTGGAAGTGCTACTGTCGGACAAGTACAAGGATCGGTTCGTGTTCGTGCCGCTGGCGGCCTCGATGTTTGGTGCGGAGAAGCTCGCCGTGAGTCCGATGAGAACCGCGGTGGAGGCGGACAGCGGGTTTCTCCAGCTATTCGGACCGGCCCGACCGTCGGGTGTCCGGCATGGGCTTGCACCTAGAGTGTTACGGTTGTTCCGAGCAGTGGCCGAGAGGGTGGGACGAGAGCCATCTCTGTTGGACGGCTTCATCCCTACGCTGGAACTGATCTCTCGTCAGTACCCGCCGGGCTGGTTGTTGCTGGCAGACCTCTACTCGGAGTTCAGGCCGACGCCCACGCAGGATGACGCAAAAGAGACGGTCAGGCGATACTTGCAGGCGACGGCCAGAGGGGCAGACCAGCTGGACGCTTGGAGGAAGCTGGCACGAATGTGTGGAGCGACGGGCGACTTCGTTGGCGAGGTCCACGCCCTCCTGGAGATATCTGAACTGCCTGGTGGCAGTCTGAGTGAGATCAGCGGCGCCGCGAACAGGGTGAATCACCTCTTCGCGACTCAGCGACTTGCCTTGGATACCACCGAGAAGAAGATCGTCGTCGGCAGACTCGCTAGAGCACTAGAGGAGCGCATAGACGAGGGTGACTCGACAGACTGCTCCAGACTAGCGTGGTTGTTCCTGCATATGGGAGACGAGAGTGGCGCCGAACGCTTCGCTAGGCGAGGGCTGCTACTTGAACCCGGCAACGAGTATTGCCAGAGTGTTCTGTCAAGCATTCAGAGCAGGCGCTCACGGAGATACCGCTAGGAAAACAGGGACGGAAAACAGGAAAACAGGGAAAACAGGGACAGCGACTGTTTTCCGGCAGCGGTGAAAACGGTGACGCGACATGAAACTCGACCGTCTGCTTCTGCGGCTTTGCCTACGTCATCATCAAGGGCTGGCCCAGAGTCCTGCGGGAACTGGGCCTGGAACGGGACGATGAACACTGACCACGACGTTAGTGATGCGCTTGACACGCGGGCGAATTGGAGTAGAAGTTGACCGTGGTGAACGATGACGGCCCGGCAGGAAAAACGGTGGTTGTCCCTAATTCCCTCGGTTCATAAACATGGGAAACGACCCCATTATGCGGGGCGCGCGCAAAAGCGAGCGCCCTTGAGAGTTGCCGTGCTTTTGGCTAGTCTGTCAGAATCAGCTTGCCGGTGACACGCTTGGTGCCAAGCACGAGCTTGTACAGGTAGACCCCGGCAGCCATCTTCTTCCCTGTGTCAGACCTGCGGTCCCAGACCACGGTGAACCGTCCGGGTTCGCTGCGACCTGAAACCAGGCTTCTTACCGGCCGGCCCGCAATGTCATAAACCACAAGCGAAACATCGCCCGAATGCGGAACCGCATATGAGATACGGGTAGTCCGACTGAACGGGTTCGGCACTGCACACGCCTCTATCTTGAGACGCTCCTGCCGCTCCTCCTTGACACCCGCTCCATACGGGTTCTCCCATTTCTGCACCACAATCGGGTTGTTGGTTGCCGGCCCTTCTCCCTGGATGAAGAACCCGGCAATCTGGTCAATCATGTACCACACCATTACCGTGTCGGTTATGTTGTCGAGTATGAACGGGAATCGGTGGCTGACAGCCCCGCCGTCGGTTATCTTCTCACCTTCGGCCCAGGACTGCCCATTGTCCGAGGAATGGGTCCACCAGATATCGGCCCGAAGCAACTCGGGCGGGCCAGGCTCGACATTCACCGAGTCAAACTGTTCCCAGACGATGAAGAGATTGTTGTTCTGGTCTTCACCCATGCTCTGGCGGCAGGCGTACAGGGCGTTATACCCGACCGGAGCTTGCAGGTTCTGCGGGTCACAGGTCGCAGTTACGATGTGGGTCCAGTTCGGACTGTTGTCCTCACACCAGTGCCAGAGTTGGGCCGGAATCACATAGCCCTGTCCCCCGACATACGGCATCACATTGGCCGCAAAGTGCAACCGGTCGTTCATGTCGATATATGGAAACAGCGAAGAAATGTGGTAAGAAGTGGCAGTGTCGCCCCCATAAGCCGACGGCCACGGCACTTCAACCGGATTGTCCCAGCTCGTGCCGCCGTCAGTAGAAATCCGGTAGAATCCGGGGTCAGGTGCGCCTTCGGCAAACTCCCAGGCGATGCACACCTTTTCCGAACCAGTCGCCTTGGATGTGGTAATCGCATGGTCAGGGAAGTTCGGCTGGGGCTGGGGCGGCGGAATCGAAACCGCTTGGTCCCAGTTGCACCAGGTGGTTGCCCGGCTCCAGTACAAGTCGTTCTTGGTGGAGTAGTCTATGCATGCGAGATGATAATAGCCGTTCATGCCTACCGATACCCAGGGCCAGGCGTAGTTGTCCAGGGTCGGCTCGCCCGCACAGTATTCAAAGATTCCTGCGCCCGGTGCCATATCCCGGCCCACAAGCGGTGCAAGCGAACCGGTGGCATGGTGGCAGGAAGCCACAGCCACGTCAGTAATCGGGTCCCGGTCAAGTGAGCCGAATCCGACCCTTTCGGTGAAAACGTTCACACCCGACTGCATGAAATCCGGGTCAACCCAGTTCCACGTTCTGGCGCTGTAGTCGTAGAAGTTATAGCGCATGTTCCGGTCCGGGAAAGTGGTCTGGTCTGAGGCCGAGAACATCCACAAGACATGAACACCATAATCCGGCGAGTTCACCATCATCCGCAGGGCCGGACCGCTCGCCTGCCAGTCATAAGTTGTGCCGCCGATGGTATCAACAACCCCGATAACACAACCGGGATCCTGTCCCGTCCGGTTCGGAGCAATTGAACCCTTTGTTGGAACCGCGTCTTCAACCGCATATTCCTGAGGTAACGTTGTCATCGGTTGGGTGTTTCCCGCCAGCAGCAAAGCCGGCACTGCAAGGACCACGCACACAATGTTGCGCATACTCTTCCTCCTTTTGATATACATAACAGTTACTTCAAAGTCCATTCTAGTCCGCTGCCAACCTCAGTCAAGCACCCGGCCCCTATTTGAGCAGAACCAGCTTCTCGCTCAACACTTCGGCCCCGGCTTCAAGCCGGACAAGATATACCCCGAGGCCGACATCTCGGCCCTGGTTGTCGCATCGGTCCCAGCAAAGCGAATAGCTGCCTGACCCCAGCTTGCGGCTGCCTGAATCCAACAGGGTTCGCACCAGACGACCGGCAGCATCGTAAACCTGCAGCCGCACCGAACCAGGCCGGCCAAGCCGCAATGAAAACACCACCTTTCCTCGACACGGATTCGGAAGGATGCGCACCCCGGTTCGCACCTTTCCGGTCGCGTGCCGTTCTTCTGCTATGCCGGTCGGGTCTGCGGTCGTATACTTGATTGCCCGGCCTTCGGCCAAAGGCGAACAGCCCCGGTGATAAGTACTGTTATACAGACACTGAATCCCGATGGCCCGGCCCGGGTCCTGAATACCGACCGTGTTTGAAGTGTAGTTGTTCGCGGTCAGATACTGGGCCACCAGCACATTGTCGCCCGAAGGCGCGGCCAGAGTGGTGTCATAGATGACGAATTCGAACTTGTCGCGAGCCGAACGCTGCTCGTAGTAACAGATACTGTCGTATTCAATAATGAACCGGTGATTGGCCGCATCGTGATAATGGTACACATATCCCTGGCTGCCGTATCCGGGATAGAGGTCGTCCCAGTTCAGAGCAATCACGCCGGGCGGAGCCCCGGAGTTCGGCAAAGCTGTGTTGGAGTAATGGGTCTGGGTGTAGTTACCCGGGGCAATCCAGCCGTCAGCACTGACCGAGACCTGGGTGTACCGCTGGCCATAATAGTTGAGCGGGCCGAATCCCGAACCAAGATTAACCACAATGACATCGTCGTTCTGCGGGAAGTTAATTCGCGTGCCCTGGCTCTTGATTTCAATCCATGCGAATCCCGGATGCTGCACATACCCGGTGTCAGTATCGTCATATGCCCAGTAGAACGGAGGCTGCCGCGGCCCGTCTGGAATCGGGTCTACTGCTCTGAGTTCACCTATCACCAGGAAAAACTCCAGGCTGTCTTCATACCCGGTGCCGGTCAGCCTGAGCTTCATCCTTGCGCCATGCTCGCGCGGGCAGGCCGCATCTGCGCTCACTCGGAACCGGTCAGCCCAGTTGGCCCGAACCGAATCCGGCTCAATCGTTCCGTAAGTACCGGACGAATCGATTACCGTCACAAGCGTATCCCCGGTTGAAAGCACCCCGATGACATCCTGGGCCGATAGCCGCCCGACGTTCTTCAACTCCAATACCAGGTCTGCGGTTTCTCCCGGGTCAAGCTTGCCGTTGCCATTGCCACCCGGTGGTGAGTCAATCACGACTTTGTCCTGCATCACCACTGCCGGAGCATAGCTCATCACCGCTTCTATCGCATCAAGGTCAAACCCCGCGGTCGAACCCGAAGAAGAACTGGAGTCATCCACAATCCTGACATACCGGCAGGTACTGACCCCGCCATTTGCCAGGTCAAAGCCATGGGTCCCGGTTCCGCTGCCAAGATTGGCCCAAGGTCCGTCCCAGTTGTCGGAGACATGAACCCAGTATCCTTCAGGGTCAGCATCATCCTCATAAACCGTGAAGTCGTTGCCTGACAGGTTGAATATCAGTTGTCCGAAATCGAATACCGCCCAGCCGCCCTGGCTCAAAGACGAACGCCGGCCGTCGTGCACCCCGAGCGCCAGGTCCGGTGTCACCCATATCTGGTTCCGGTCGTCAATGTTGCACACCACCATCCGATGCAAAGTGAACGGCAGGGTGGTGTCCGGCGCGAGTTGAACGCTAACCCAGGTCACAGTGTCTGCGGTCACAACCACATTGCTGACCGTTTTGGTCAGATAACCGTTGCGCGAGAACACCAGGTTATAAGTACCTGGTCTCAGGTATCGATGATAGTCGCCCGGACTGTCACAATAGCACGGAAAGTTAATCGGCATCGGCAAAACCCTGGCCTTAAGCCCGGCACCGGTCACCGAATCGGTAACAATGCCCCGCACACCCCGGTCCATATTCGCCAGCATCATCTTCATCGCCACTATCTCGCGCGCCACAACCTGGTCAATCGAGTCGGCCGGCGGTGTCTTGATTCGATGACTCTCAACAGTCCAGCCGATACCGCCATGCGCGCCATAAGCATAATCCTTGGAAGGCCCGTGAATCTCGTACATTCCCCTTGCACCCGGCCCGTAAGGGTATCCGGTGATATTGTGCCACTCCCCGGCCAGGTACTGAATCTCCATCGAATCCCGGGTTCCAAGCCGGGTGTAGCTCCAGGGCGTAGAGATGTAATAGATGCCTGAATGGTACGAAGTCCAGTGGCAGAACGCATTGCGCAGGGACAGCTCCATGTGAGCCCTGGTTTCAGGCTGGGAGAACGGCGCACCGGTGCCGCACCAGTTATCCCACATGTAGCCGTAGTTGCGGTTGCAATCCACACCATTGGCATTGGAACGCCGGTGCCGGATATGACCGTCCGGATTAGCCGGTGCCTGGAGCCAGATTTCCCGGTTGTTCACCCAGTAAGTCACATCCGGGTCAATCCCGTATTTGGAAACCATCTCCACGGCCATGCCGTATGGCACTTCGGCCGCAATCTTCTCATCCCCGTGAATCGCGCCCTCAAAGAAAAGCTCAGGCTCGTCCTCCTCAATGCCAGGGTTGTCGGTAATCTTCAAGGCAAACAGCAGGCTGTCATTCGAGGCAAACCCGAGTGTCTCGAACTTGCAGATTGAAGGGTTGTTCTGAGCCATTATCATGAAGCTGTCCTTAATCTCTGAATAGGTGTGATACCGTCCGTCCTGGAAGTTCTCCAGATAATAGCCCCTGACATCGGGTATGAACAGTTCCATGTCCCAGCCGGCCTGGCGCAGCATTTCTATCTTCTTTGCCGGAACCTCAACCAGAAATCGGCCGTCAAGGTCAGGCCCGTTGACAACGCACCCCTGCTCCTCCAGTTCGACAACGTCCTTTTGGTTCCTGACACTGATTCGCATCAGGTCAAAACGCTCGCTCGCAAGACCGGCTGCAATCACCACAACCAGTAAACCAACACAAGCTCTGTTCACTTCATCCTCCTATTCAATCACTCCTTGCCCCACCGGCACGACTTCTCCGCCCACCTTGACGGTTATCCGGCCCGAAGACTCATCTCCTTCAAGATAAAGCTGGGAAGGCCGGTTGATTTCCAGCCCCTGCTCAGACCTCACCGCAATCCTGCCGGTTCCAAGATACCGGTGCTTGACCAGCCAGGCGCACAAACAGCCGTTCGCACTGCCGGTGGCCGGGTCCTCAGGCACGTCATAGTAGTCGCAAAAGACCCGGACATGGAACCCGCCTTCCGGGTCAACAGTCTCAGGACAGAAAACCAGCACCGCTTTGGCCTGCAACTTGTCAATAAGCCGGTAGTACGCAGCCAGATTCACCTTGATGCTCTGAACCGCTTTCAGATGCTTTACCGGCACAATCAGAAACCAGAGTCCGGTCGAAACCTCCTGGGCCGGATAGCGGCCGTCCAGTTCATCCGGCTCCATGCCCAGGACCGGCCCGATTCTCTCCGGTTTGACTGTCCGGCCGAACTCAGGCGTCGGCTGGGTCATGATAAACCTTTCACCCTGATTCACGACTTCCACCGGCACAGTTCCGACCGCAAGGTCCAGTTTGACCAGTTTCCCGCTCCGGTTCAGAAACCGGTCCCAGATAACATACGCGGTCCCGAGCACAGGATGGCCGGCGAAAACCACTTCCCGGGCCGGGGTGAATATCCGCACCGGATAGGGTGACACCCTGCGCTGCGCAAGGGTGTCACCCTCAAGAATAAAAGTTGTCTCGCTGAAATGCATCTCCTGGGCAAGCGCCTGCATCTCCTCATCGGTCAGACCCTTGCTCTCAGGGAATACCGCCAGTTGATTGCCCTGGAATCTGGCCCGGGCAAACACATCACAGACAAGGAACTCTCGTCGGCCAATCACCTTGAGATTATGGTAAGCCGGTTTAGGAACAGGTCAAGCGAACAAGAAAGCCGGGCAGAAGGCGATTGTCCTGCAGCCGGCTCAGCTCGAACCGGCAGTGGACCGAAGGGGGCGCAATCCTTGTTTGTTTTCGCCTTCTGCCCGGCACTTGGCATCGACAAACTCGGCCAGTTTCCGCTGCTCCATGTACTGCAGTGCAGCATCCCGGACTTGTGACCATGCGGCCCGTGCCCGGCACTGGTCATAAAGCGGGCATTCTTCCACACAGTCCTCACAAATGCACGGAACAGACAGAAGCTCTTCACCACTGGCACGGAAAACATCCGCAAGGCTGATGCTCGCAGCCGGACGGGCAAGAACATAGCCGCCGCCCGGCCCTTTCTGGGAACTGACAAGCCCGGCTTCTACCAGCCGTTTGAGAATTCTCTCCAGATAGCCGGATGAAACCTGTCCCCGACCACCGATGTCAGCCGCACGAACCGGCCCGTTATTCTGGTATCGGGCGATATCAATCATCGCCCGCAAAGAGTACCGGGCCCGGGTGGTCACATTCACATAATAACATACCATTATGGTATACTATTGTCAACACCTGATTCGCACCCGATAAAGACCGGGGCGCAGCTTTGCTGCGCCCCGGCATTGTTCTATCCTATCCTGAGACTTACCGGCCCAGAACCACCCGCTCGGTCATAACCGCATCAGGGCTCTGAACCCGCAGGAAATAGACCCCGCGTGCCAGCTTGTCAGGCTGCCAGACAAACTCGGCCGGACCGGCTCCAACCACCTGGTCAAAGATGTTCGCGACAGCCCGGCCCGTGATGTCCAAAGCATCAATCCTGACCCGACCCGGCTTTCCGACCTGGTAGCGTATCCGGGTCTGGCCGGTGAACGGGTTGGGCCGAACACTGACCAACCTGGCCCTGACCCGGTCCCCACCCGGGCTCTCAAGGATGCCGACATTATTGTCAAACCATGACTGGGCACTGTCCGCATTGACCAGCGCATTGCTCTCGCTCGACCCGCCCACGAACGCGAACCAGACCGGGTGCGCAGACCGCGGGCCGAGGTTGAACGGCCCGACTGAGACAAGCACCGACCAGTCGTAGTTCCGGTTCGAGTTGCGCTGGACAATGGTTCCATTCAGGAACCGGAACTTCTGGCCGTCGGTCATGCACGAATCCGGATACACGTACCGGGCATGGTCAACCGCGGCCAGGTTGGCGAACGAACTCGGCGACAGTATCTTGACTCCCACGGTCGGGTTCGCGCTCGACGCCTGGCGCATGTAAGTGAACCGCCGCGTCTCGTCGCTGGTGCACGTGTTCGTGTTCGAGGTGCCGATGTCGAAGTCCGCGAACACGCCCGCGTACAGGCCATTGATCGTCGACCCGCTGGTGTTCTTGATTACGTACTGGATTGCCACGAAGTCGTCGTACCCCGGGTCGGCACACTGGTAACTGTACTGGGTGACTTCGATGCCCAGAGGCGACGGATGACCGTCGTCGTCGAACGTACCCCGGAACACCTGGTCGGCCGCCGGGTCCACGTACGGCCGTAGGCTGTCGACAATCTCAAGGTCCGTGTTCGGTGCGCCGCTCGCCGGGTTCGAAAAGTGCCGGTCCGCCACGTACGACGGACTCTGGCCGATTGCGAAGCTCGAATAGAACAGCGCGCTCGCCGCGCCCTTCGGGTACTGGAACCCGCTGCCCGCGTCGGCCGGCGGCAGGTCGTAACCTATCGGCCCGAAGCAACTCACCGTCAACCGGCAGTAACCGGTATCATGGTCCATCAGCAATGCGCCCGGCATCGGCGGCTCGCCGACCGCCAGGTTGAACACAAATGTCTTCGCATAGTCGGCGCTGTCACCGGTCACATGCAGGGTGCACGGAATCGCGGTTCCCGGGGGGATGCCCGAGCCGGCCTGCACCTCGAATCGGTCGCTTGAATTGGTCGCGGTTCCGCCTGAAGGAATATTGCCCCAGGTTCCGTTCGGGTCGGTCACAACCAGCCGGGCATCACCCGAATGCAGCGTGCCCACAGTGTTGTTGCACGCGGCCCCGCCTGAATTGCGCAGGGTCATCTCAAGGTCAGCGGTCTCACCCGGGTCAACCCGGCCGTTGTTATTGCCGCCGGGTGGCGAGTCAATGACCGTCATTGACTGCATGTGAAGCATCGGCCCGCCCGAACCGGTAATATGGTTCACCGCGGCCAGCGCGTCAATCCTGCCCGCGCCGTAATCCATGTCCTTGCCGCTAGGCCCGAGGTCGAGCGCAGTAATCTCAAGAATCGAATCAACGACCGCCGGACTCAGGTTCGAGTTCTTGGAAAGCATCAGGGCCGCGCATCCCGCGGTCGTCGGAGTCGCCATCGACGTGCCCGACATCGTCGTGTAGGTATTGTTCGAGTTGTGTCGACAGGACTTGATGTTCACGCCCGGCGCGGCAACGTCCGGCCTGGTCAGACCGGGCGGATGCACGTAGTCGGCATACCCGACAACCGTGCCCCACTCGACCGGGCCCTTGCTCGAGAAACTCGCGTAATTGTCATTCGCATCGGTCGCTCCGATTGAAATCACATTGGACAAAGACCCGGTGCCGATATTCTGGGGATTCCACCACGGCGGCGGCACGTCGCCCGGGGTCCGGCACGAATAAGGCACTGCACTCGACCGCTCGTTCCCGGCCGCAACAATCATGATAACCCCGGCCGCACCGACATTATTACACCCGTCGCGCCACAACTTCCGCTGCGGATGCCAGGAATTACGCCAGCCAAGGGACATCGTAATGATGTCCCCGCCGTTAGCCGGCGAAAGCGGCGGCGAAACCACAAACTGCATCGCGGCCCAGCACTGGGTCTCAGCGATAGAATCGGCAACCGTCCGCACCCGGCAGGACATGATTTGCGCATCCGGTGCCACACCGCACTGGCTGCCCGCGGTCCCGTCGCTGGCTACGGTCCCGCACGTATGGGTCCCGTGACCGCTCGTATCCATCGGGTCGTCGTCATTGCTCAGGAAATCCCAACCATGATGCGGATAATTCGGGTCGGTCCACATGTGGTCCGCAAGGTCAACGTGGTTGTAATTGCATCCGGTGTCAATGTCACCGACCACAATCCCCTGGCCCGTATAGCCCAGGGCCCAGACCGCAGGCGCGTTTATCTTCTGCACGCCCCAGTCAATCTCATCACCGGCACTATCGGTCACATCCGGTTCAGCAATCGCAGGCAGAAGCCCGGGCACATACTTGACATCGGTGTCCACATAGTGGACATCCCCGCGCTTCTCTATTGCCCGAATCACCTCAGGTGTGGCCTCACAATAAACCATGTTCACCAGCCACAAAGACAGTACGCCCTGCACCCTGCCTTCGGCCTCTTTTGACTCAAGATAGCTCAGCAGGTCAGCCTGCTCTCCGGCATTGAACGCCCTTAGTATCCGGCCGACCTCGGCCTGCTTCTGACGCTTCGGCATCCCGTCCACCAGGTCCCGAAGCAACTGTGAATCGAACTGATTGTTCAAAGCAATATCAACCCGAATCAGCTCATCCGCCTTGGCACTGCTCAACTGCTCCTCAAGGTCCGGGCTCAGAAGCGCGAAGCTTGCGCTGAAGAACACTGCGACCAGAACTAACACCAGCTTTCTCACAGACACCTCCTTTATATTACTGCTTATAACGATGTCCAAGGCTCAAATTCTACCAACATCCAAGGCTCAGTCAATTCCCCGAAAACCGATATAGGATTGGCCACGAAAGCACGAAATCCACGAAAGACGAACCGACCCACCCAGAACTGGCAAGGGTGACACCCTGCGCAGTAGGGGTGACACCCTTGCGCTGCGCAGGGTGTCACCCTATCTCCGTTTCGTGTTCTTCGTGGCTTCGTGGCTCTATTTCGATTCTTGGGACAATTCCACTCAGCGCAGCAATCCGTGCACCACCTTCGGCTGACTGCCAGCGGCCACCAGCAGTCGGTGATTTCGGGATATGGAGTGCAATGTCTGCGACATTGCGCAACGACGCAATCGTTGCACTCCAAAATCGGCTGATGAAAGCGGGGGCATGCCACCGCAATCCAAAGACGGAAGGCAGCGCTGCCGCCTCCCGCCGGTTTCGGGTTATTACCTGTCGGTCTTCAGCCGATTACCCGGCTGCCGGTGCAGAGATGCCGAACAGCCCGGCTAGAGCCGCCAGCCGGGCGGTGGCTCGCCCAGATACTTCTTCCACGCCTTGCACCGCTCCAGTATCTGTGGGGCCATCTCATGCACCCGCTCCCCGAACTTCTGCCTGGCCAGCACCTGCTCTACCTGCCGGTCCCGGTCCGGCCCGGGTTCGGTTACCGTCACAATCTCAAATAGTTGCTCAATCCAGGGCCGGAAACGCTCAATCCGCCACTCATGACTCATGCCCTCAGCCTCAAGCACACGGTTGACATCCAGCCAGACCATGGTCCTGGCGTTAGCCCACTTCTTCCCGTACTCGACAACCGGCTGCTGTTCCT
>JAUWNN010000004.1 GCA_030612625.1 Caldifarciminota bacterium | reverse complement strand
GTCACCGTCACGGCACTCGACAAGACCGCCGCTACGACGTCACACCCCTACCCTTGACTCGCAACGGCCACGGCAGCCACAACAGGCACCGAACCGCGGCCCGACCCGTCTTAGGAGTTAAGGGGACACAATACGTAACTTCAGCCCGCTGACCGGCAGCCGCTGACCGCTCACCACAGAGAAATTTCTCCACGGAGTTCACCCTGCACTGAGATTCTTCGGCGGAGTTTACCCTGAACGACTATGAGAGATGCTTCGCTGCGTGAGCCGTCCGACGGCACCTGCCTCCGGCAGAGCAGCATGACAGGAAGTGAAGGGCCTCGGAATAACATGAAGCGAAGGGGTCGAAATGACAGGTGGCTGACCGTCGTCCGAAAGGATGAAGGCGGAAGGCTGAAGGATGAACCAGGCGAGCATTCGGCCAGCGGCCGACAGCCGGGCAAAGCGACGAACCCAGATGCCTGAGCAAATTGATGAGCAGGAAGTTTGAGAAAGAACCGGTCGAAGCATCGGGCAAGGGGATTGGGAAAGGAATCGGAGAAGCACGGGCGGAAGGATATGGGAAATGGCCGGGTAGAGGGCCCGGAAAACGACCAGCCAAGGTGCAGGTAGAAGGCTGGAGCAAAGGACCGAACAGAGGCTCGGGCAAAGGCCTGAGCAATGGGCCGGACAATGGGAATAGCAGAGGGACTGGGAAAGCGACCGGGAAATGGGCTGGTAAATGTCGGGGACAAGGACGAAGCAAGGGGTCTGCAAAAGAGCCTGTTAGAGCATCTGAAAAACGACCTGGGGAATGACCCCTATGTGTGGGTTTTTCAGGGCCGTAAACGCAGGTTAAGTCATAACTTTGCCTTATACTTAGGGTTCTGAACCGCTTATTGGAGGGTGGGCTTGGGGTTTGACCTCCAGGAGACAAATTTGTATCACGAAATCAAGAGGAAATGACTGGTGGAATGGCTGTCCGCATACCGCTGAGGGCTGATGGTTCGCAGAGAGATTGCCACGGCGACCTGCGGTGGTCCAGCAATGACAAAGAAGGAGGAACCGCCGAGGGAGAGGGAATGCAACGGAACCACAAAGGCGCAAAGGACGCAAAGCAAGAACGTGGAGGCGGGCGGTTTTTTCTGTCAGGGGAGAAGTCTGGCCATGTGGAGGTGGCCGGGTTTGCCTGACCCGGCCGTGGTTACATTCGCACCGGCGATTCCTCGGGTAAGGCGATTGAACGGTAGACAGTGAACCGTAGCTTTGTTGGGCGTTCTGGAGGCTGATTTCCTTGACATGAGGCGGCGGTGTTTCTATTATCGCTATCGCAATCTGTATAATGGGAGGAATTGCTTTTCGGCACTGCGTTGGTAAATTGAGTCGCCACGCAGACAGCACGTAGGCAGTTGCTTCCAGCCAGTAGCGTGGCTGCTGGCGTGTGGGGAGAGAATCAAAAAGGAGGAAGTGTGGCGAAAGTGGCCTTTGTCTGTAACGGTGCTGAACCAAAGAACCTGTTCCCGACATTCGTACTAGGTTCGTCAGCGGCTGCGAGCGGCGATACCGTATACGTGTTTTTCACCCCGGGCGCAACGGCTGCGCTCAAGCCGGGCGTGGTCGAGAACATGAAGAAGAAAGGTTTTCCAGACCTCATCGAGATGTGGAACGGGGTCAAGAGTCTCGGGGGCAAGCTCTATTTCTGCGAGCTGGCGCTTGAGGCGTGCGATGTGAAAAAGGAAGACCTGCGGGACGACGTTGAACTGGTGGGCGCCACCACGTTCATGGCCGAGATTCAGGGCGCGCAGATAACTTTCTCATTCTAAGGAGGAAAAATGGCAGTTCACAAACTGGATACGCTCGGAATGAAATGTCCCCAGCCGGTACTCAAACTGGCAGTTGAGGCTCCGAAAATGCAGGCTGGTGATACCCTTGAGGTTCTTGCAGATTGTCCGTCGTTCCCGAGGGACGTCGAGAACTGGTGCAAAAGGACGGGTAAGACTCTGTTGTTCTGCCGGGACGAAGGCGGCGGCAAGTTCAACGCCCAGATTCAGTTCTGAGCAGCGCCTTGGCCGACAAGTTCGAGCCCAATATCGTCGGTTTCCTGTGCAACTGGTGTTCTTATGCGGCCGCTGATTTGGCGGGAAGCAATAAGCTGGAGGTCCCGGCAACACTGACCACTATCCGGGTGATGTGTTCGAGCCGGGTGGACCCGGTCATGTTGCTTTCCGCTTATCTGCGGGGTGCGGACGGGGTGCTGGTTGCGGGTTGCCATCCTGGTGACTGCCATTACCAGACCGGCAACTACCTTGCGCGGAGAAGGTTCGCGTTGATGCACAAGATACTGGAGACCTTCGGATTGGACTCGAACCGGTTCCGACTCTCGTGGATATCAGCTTCGGAAGGTAAGCGGTTCTCAGAGGTGACGAACGAGTTTGCCGAGCATATCACCAAGCTCGGGCCGAATCCTCTGAGGAAGATGCCGTTTATTGAGTGATGGCTGAGAACAACAACGTCCTCGTAATCGGTGCAGGCCTGGCCGGAATCGAGGCCAGCCTGCTGCTGTCGAACGCGGGCCGGAAGGTGTACCTGGTCGAGCGCAACTCGTATTTCGGCGGCACCGTAATCAAGTCGGAAGAGGTGTTCCCGAATATGGAGTGCGCCACCTGCATGATTGCGCCCAAGCAGTCGCAGCTCCTTGAAGACAAGAACATAGAGCTCTTGACCCTGACCGACGTGACGGATGTTCAGGGTGATGTCGGTGACTTCACGGTGAAGCTGGCCAGTCGTGCAAGGTACGTCAGCCTCGTCAACTGCATCGGGTGTGGCGCGTGCTTTGAGCCTTGCCCGGTCAGTGTCGACAACGAGTTCGAGGAAGGGCTGATGAAACGGAAGGCGATATTCCTTGCCTGCGCGGGCGCGCTGCCGAATGCGCCGGCAATTGACATGGATTGTTGCCTGCGGGCAAAAGGCGAGGATTGCACCGCCTGCAAGGACGCGTGCATGTTCGATGCAATCAGCTTCGAGGAGAAGGACGAGGAAAAGGAAATTAAGGTCGGCGCGATTATCGTGGCTACCGGGTACCAGTTGGGTGACGTGAGCCGGTTTCCCGAATACGGATACGGCAAGATTGAGAACGTGTTTCATGCGTTCGAGTTCGAGCGGCTGCGGGCGTCGAACGGGCCGACCGAAGGCGCAATCAAGACCCGGGACGGCAGGGAGCCGAAGTCAATCGGCCTGATTCACTGCGTGGGCCGTGATGCCGGGGGGTACTGTTCCCAGGTCTGCTGCATGTATCTCACCAAGTTCGCCTGCTATGCATTCGACAAGGTGGAAGGGGTCGAAGTGCACGAGTTCTTCCAGGAGCTTTCGACTCCGGGCAAGGCCGGCCAGAAGTTCCTGGATGAGGCGAAGGAGAAAGGCGTCAAGCTGGTCAGGGCCAGGGGAGTGGAGTTGTCCGGGAACGGCGAGGGCGTGAGAATTACGTACCAGGACGGCAAAACCGGGAAAGATACGGTCGACGTTGACATGGTTGTGCTGGCTCCCTGTATCGAACCGAACTCAGGCGCTGATGCGCTGGCAAAGCTCCTGGGGATTGAACCTGGTGATTTCGGGTTCTTCAAGACTACTGAATTCGACCCGGTGGCTACGAAGCGGGCCGGGATATTCGTGGCCGGATGCAACGAAGGGCCGAAGAGCATGCAGGATGTTGTTGTCCAGGCAGAGGCTGCCGTTGCTGCGGTCCTGAATGGGAGCAAGGCGGACACTGCCGTCCGACGGCAGGACCCGGCACAGGATTGATTATGGCGAAGATCGGTCTGTACCTTTGTGAATGCGGACCGAATATCGCGGACGCAATCGACCTGGACCGGGTTGCTGCCGAGATAGAAAAAGACGGCAAGGTGGCCGGAATCGAGCGGCACAAGCTGTTCTGTTCAGCAGACGGCAAGAAGTTCCTTGCTGAGAGCATCAAGAAGAACGGGTTTGAGCGGTTCGTGATTGCAGCCTGCTCACCGAAGCAGCATGAAGGTACGTTCGCCGAAGTGGCTTCAGACGTCGGGCTCAATCCGCAGATGTTCCAGCTCGTGAATATCCGGGAGCAGTGCGCCTGGACCGTGCCGGACAAGGAACAGGCAACCGGCAAGGCGCTGCGCTTTATCCGGGCGGCCGTAACCCGGGTGCAGTATCACCAGGCGCTTGAGCAGAAGGAGATTGATTGCAACCCGGATGTTTTCGTCATCGGCGGAGGAATCGCGGGGATAGAGGTTGCTCTGAGAACCGCGCACAAAGGAAGAAAGGTGTTCCTGGCCGAGAAGGGCGAGCTTGGTGGGATGCTGAAGGAACGGGGACTGCTTTTCCCGGCAATGGAGCCGGCCGGGGATTTCCTGGGACCGAGAATCGACGCTTTGAGGAACAACCCGCAGATTGAACTGTTCGAGAACTGCAAGGTCAAGGAAGTACTCGGGTTCTTCGGTAGTTTCGTGGCCCTGCTGGAAACGCAGGAAGGCAAAGAGATTGAGCTGAAAGCCGGGTCAGTGGTGCTTGCGACCGGGGCCCAGGCTTTTAACCCGAAGGAACTGGCCGAATATGGGTACGGTAAGCTGGATGGTGTGTACACTGCGGATGAAATCGAGAAGAGAGGCGTCGGCAAGCTGCTGACCGAGTCGGCCAAACCTGTGAAGTCGGTTGCCGTAATCCACTGTGTGGGTAGAGATAAGCTGGGATACTGCTCGAAGATGTGCTGTGTGAACTCGATGAAGATTGCCCGGCAGATAAGGGAGCAGTCAGCGGAGACAGAAGTGGTTGAGTTGTACCGGGATTTGTGCCTGCCGGGGAAGGGGTATGACCGGTTCTACAAGGAGACCGAGGCAAAAGGGGTCAAGTTCGCAAGATTCGAGAGCGTCGAAGTGACCGGCGGGGATTCAGGGCTGACAGTCAAGTACAAACAGCCGGGCGGAACCGGGGCCGAACTGGCGGTGGATATGGTCGTTCTGTCAACCGGGCTGGCAGCCAACCCTTCGAATCCCGAGCTTGCCGACATGCTCAGTATCTCGGTGGACGAAAGCGGGTTCTTCGTGGAAGAGCACGCAGTTCTGAACCCGGTTTCGACAATGACCGAAGGCGTGTTCATTGCCGGGTGCGCCCGGGGACCCGGAGACACAAGAGATACGATAGTGCAGGCAAGCGCCACTGCGGGCAAGGTCCTTTCGTCGCTTGTTCCGGGCAAGCGGCTGCAGCTTGAAACCCGGACTTCCGAGGTGTCGGAGAAACTGTGCGTGGGGTGCGGCACGTGCGTTACGGTGTGCGCGTACGGGGCGACAACTCTGGATGAGTCAAGGCATATCGCGGTGGTCAATGAAGTTCTGTGCCGCGGGTGCGGGAACTGCGCATCGGCCTGTCCGTCCGGGGCGGCAAAGCACCGGCATTTCACCACGAGGCAGTTGAACCAGGAAGTTACCGAGATACTGAAGTGACGGGCGCGACGATTCAGGCGAAGAATGGTGTGAATGGTGCGGTCAGCGCGGTGTTGAAGTCACTCAAGGACAGCGGCTGCGTAGATGCGGTGTTGGTCCCGACCAGAGTGAAATCAGGGGAGACGTTTGTCTATCTGCTGATAAGGAACCCGAAGATGCTTGATTCCTGTGCTCCTTTGCCGCCGGTCATGCCGGTTCAGGGCGCGCGGGCTTTGCAGAGCCTGACACGTCATGGCAAGGTCGAGCAGACGGTGCTGTGCGTTATGCGGCCGTGTGAGGTTCGGGCGTCAATTGAGCTGGCCAAGCGGAGACAGGTTGATCTGGAAAACGTCCTGTTCATGAGCCTTGATTGTCCGGGTGCGCTTCGGACCCGGGACTACGTGAATGACCCTGAGGCGCTTGACAAGCGATACCAGGGAATCCTGAACAACTGGGAGGGCGACGGCCTTCGGCCGACGTGCGAAACCTGCGTGCATTTCAGTTGCGAGGACGTGCCGGTTGACCTGCATGTCGGCCTGGTCGGTACGAAGGAAGAAGAGGCTGTCATCATCGGGGTGAGCAAGCGCGGTGAGGAGTTGTTGGACAAGGCCGGGATTGAATGCAGTGAGGACGTATCGGCGTGGCAGGTGGAAGTGGAGAAGGCGCGGGACAAGAAGGCCGGGAACAGGAGCAAGGTGGTCTCGGAACTGAAGGACAAGGCCGCAGGGATGGACAATCTCGGTCTCCTGTTTGCCGATTGCATCAACTGCCATAACTGTATGAGGGTTTGCCCGATCTGCTATTGCCGCCAGTGCTTCTTTGATTCGAGTGACCAGGTCCGGCTCAGGGCTGAGGATTACTTCGCGAAGGCGCAGGCCCGGGGTGGGATACGTTTCCCGGGCGATATGATGCAGTTCCATCTGGGCAGGATATACCATATGGGGCTTTCGTGCGTCGGGTGCGGCGCGTGCGAAGATGGATGCCCGATGGACGTGCCGGTCAGCCAGGTTTTCGCTTTTGCCGGGGATGAGGTTCAGAAGACGTTTGACTACGTTCCGGGTCGGAGCACGGACGAGCCGATACCGACCCTGACTTATGAAGAAGATGAGCTGCATGAATACGAAGATGCATAACGCATGACGCACTACGCATGACGCACTACGCAAGATGCATAACGCACGAGGCACTACCCATGAGGCGTATTGCGTGGAGCGTGAAGCGTTGAGCATGAAGCAGTTCCAGGTTCCCAGGCCGCCTGACGATGCGCTGCGGGACATGCTGGCATCGCTGATGGATAAAGGGAAGGTCGGCGGTGTATTTGCGCTGGCACAGACCGGTGAGAACAGCTATTCATATGCCTTGATTACGGACAAGAAACTGCTGGACCATATTGTTCCTACGCTGCCTCTGATGCCGGCAAACGCGGGCAAGATGGTTTCGCGGCTCACGATGCTCGAACCGGTCAAGACACCGATTGCGGTTATCATGAGGCCGTGCGAGTTGCGGGCGCTGTTCGAGCTTGTCAAGCTCGAACAGGCCAGGTTGGATAACCTGTTGTTCATAAGCTACACCTGCGGCGGGGTCCTGGAGATGAAGACGGCGAAAGACGGGCTGCAGTTGAAGCTTGAGGAATACTGGAAACAGGTGAAGACCGGTGGAGTTTCAGAGGATATGCGCGATTCATGCCGGGTATGCGAGAATTTCGTGCCGACCGGTGCGGATATCACCTTGACACTTGTGGGCAATGACAACGGTAAGCAGACCACAGTCCAGGTGAACAGCGAAAAGGGTGAGGAGTTCCTGGCCGGCTTGAGCTACGAGTTGACCGAAGCGGGCCCGGAGCTGGAAGCGCTGGACAGCATGCGAAAGAAGCGGGCCGAGCAGAAGCCGGATGTGTTCGGACAGTTCGCAGCGGAAGAGCTGGGGATGGCCGGGTTGACCGCGCTGTTTGGCCGTTGCATCGGTTGTCATGCGTGCGGCAGGGCCTGCCCGGTTTGCTATTGCAGTTCGTGTCATTTCGAAGCCGCAGAGAACGAGTTCGACCCTTCCACCCTGGAAACGGAGTTGACCAACCGGGGGGCGCTGAGACTGCCGACAGGTACGCTGTACTACCAGATCGGCAGGCTGTTCCACGTGAGCATCAGTTGTGTGGGATGCGGGATGTGCTCGGATGTGTGCCCGGTTGACATTCCGGTTGCGTCGCTCTTCGCCAAGCTGGCCGGAAGTGTTCAGGGGATGTTCGGCTACGTGTCAGGAAGAGACGCCGAGGAGAAGATACCAACCAGCACTTTCGAGATGGAAGAGCTGGAGGAAATCGGGGCATAGCATGGCAGATGATGGCGCTGCGCGCCAGTTGGACAAGGAAATCCTGAGTCCGAAACCCGGAATTCAGAGCCCCGCCGAGGGCGGCGGGGATTTCCAGCCACGGATAGTCGGTTTCCTGTGTAACTGGTGTTCCTACGCCGGTGCTGACCTGGCCGGAGTGACCAGGCTGAAGATGCCGCCATCGATGGTTGCAATCCGGGTGATGTGTTCCAGCCGGGTGGACCCGCTTTTCGTGCTCAAGGCGTTCCTTGCCGGTGCGGATGGCGTGCTGGTTGCCGGTTGTCATCCCGGGGATTGCCACTATCAGACCGGCAACTACTACACCCGGCGGAGGTTTGCGCTGACCCTGAAAGTACTTGAGGAGCTGGGCCTGGAAGCGAACCGGGTCAGGCTTTCCTGGGTGTCCGCGTCCGAAGGCGGGAGATTCGCAGAAGTGGTCACCGAGTTCACCGAGACGATACGAAAGGCAGGGCCGAACCCGGCAAAGACGGAGGTCTTTCTGTGAAAGGGAGGCGGAATGGCTGAGAGGATTGGCGTGTACGTCTGCAAATGCGGGCCGAATATCGGAGATAAGGTAGATGTCGATGCTATTGTTGATGACGTGAAAGGCATCGAGGGTGTGGCAACGGCAAAGAGCCATAATCTGCTGTGTTCCGCGGACGGGTTGGAGTTCCTCAAGTCCGAGATAGAGGGGGAGAAACTCACGAGGGTCGTGGTTGCTGCCTGCACGCCGAAGATGTATGAGCAGAAACTCATGCGGGCATGCGAGGAAGCCGGCCTGAATCCTTTCCTCATGCAGATGACGAATATCAGGGAGCAGTGCGCCTGGGTGACCCCTGACAAGGCCTTGGCAACCCGGAAAGCAAGGAGCCTGGTCATGGCGGCGATAAACAGGGCTCCATTGCTTGAGCCGATAGAGAGAAAGGAAATTGAGGTCCAAGCCGATGTCCTGGTCGTCGGGGGAGGCGTTGCCGGACTGGAAGCATGTTTGTCCCTTGCCCAGAAAGGGAGGAAGGTCTATCTCGTGGAGAAGAGCCCCTGCATCGGCGGGCTTGCGGCGAGATTCGAAGAGGTGTATCCGACCATGGAGTGCGCGCCCTGCATGATTGCGCCTGAGCTCCAAGAGGTTCTTCAGAAGGAGAACATCGAGGTTTTCACACACAGCGAGGTGGAAGAAACGCTCGGGTCTTTCGGTAACTTCTCAGTCAAGATCAGGAGGAAGGCAAGGTATGTGAGCGAAGAAGCCTGCATCGGTTGCGGCGCGTGTTTTGAGCCGTGCCCGGTGGAGGTGTCCAATGAGTATGACGAGGGGTTGTCGAAGCGAAAGGCGATATACGTTCCGTTTGCCGGTGCCCTGCCGAATGTGCCGGTCATCGACAAGGACAACTGCAAGCGGTTCAAAGGCGAGGAGTGCCGGGCCTGCGAACAGGCCTGTCCGTTTGGAGCCATCAGTTTTGACGACAAGGACGAGGTTATAGAAAGGAAAGTGGGAGCCATCATCCTGGCGACCGGCGCTACGCTTCTTGACCCGAAAGCGCTGCCTCAATACGGATACGGCAAACTCGACAATGTCGTGACCGCGCTGCAACTGGAGAGGTTGAATGCCTCGAACGGACCGACGGGCGGAAAGGTCCTGCTGAAGAACGGGAAGGAACCGAAGTCCATTGCCTTCGTGTTCTGTGTCGGCAGGAAAGAGAAGGAATACTGCTCCGGGATATGCTGCATGTATTCAATCAAGCTCGCGCACATCATGAGAGAGAAGCTGCCTGACGCGAAGCTGTACTGTTTCTATTCTGACATCTGCGTTCCGAAGAAAGAACACCAGCAATGGTATGATAGAGTTGTAGACCAGGGTGTTGAGTTCATCAGGAGCAACGGGACCGTGGCCGTCACCGCTGATAAAGGCAAGCTGGCGGTGAAACACGGAACCGATTCCTCGGGGAAGACAGTATCAGTGGACATGGTGGTTCTTGCACCTGCGGTTGAGCCGAGTTCTGACATCGAGAAGTTAGCCGGGATTCTCGACACTTCGAGAGACGACCACGGGTTCTTCTGCGAAGAACACGCCTTGATGAAGCCTTTTGCCACGGCGCTGGAGGGCGTTTTCGCAGTGGGCAGTTGCCAGGGACCAAAGGACATCGGAGATGCGGTGGCACAGGCAGGAGCGGCCGCTGGGAGGGTACTGTCCCGGCTTGTGCCCGGGGAGAAGCTCGCGCTCGAACCGATGGTTGCGGTTGTCGATGAGGATTTGTGCTCCGGGTGCAAGACGTGCATTCTGCTGTGTCCGTATTCCGCGATAACCCGGGACAAGGAGAAAGGGACTTCGGTCGTGGATGAGGCGCTCTGCCGAGGATGCGGTACGTGCGTCGCGGCGTGTCCATCCGGAGCGATTACAGCAAAGCAGTTCACTAGAGAGCAGATACTTGCTGAGATCAAAGGGGTGGCAAAATGAAAGAGCCGACAATCGTTGGTTTTCTCTGCAACTGGTGCTCGTACGAGGGAGCTGATAGAGCTGGTGATGCCCGTCTGGAATACCCGGCAAACATCAGGACTGTTCGAGTCATGTGCAGCGGACGGGTGGAACCGGAGTTTGTGCTCCATGCCTTCAGAGAAGGGGCAAGCGGAGTACTGATTCTGGGATGCCACCCGGGAGACTGCCACTACAAGATGGGCAACTACAAGGCCAGACGGAGGATATCGCTGCTGAAGAAGACCCTGGAGCAACTTGGAATCGAACCGGAAAGGGTGAGGCTGGACTGGGTTGCCGCGGGAGAGGGGGAGAGATTCGCGAAAGTGGCAAACGAGATGGCTGATACAATCAAGGGACTGGGTCCTTTGGAGTTGTCTTGAGAGGAGGCGGCCATGGCTAAACCGAAGGTTGCATTCTACTGGTGTGCTTCTTGTGGGGGCTGCGAGGAAGCGGTGGTTGACCTTGCCGAAGACCTCCTGAAAGTCGTCGATGCCGTCGACATCGTGCTCTGGCCCGTTGCTCTTGACTTCAAGCGCAAAGACGTTGAGGCGATGAAAGACGGCGCGATAGCAGTCAGCTTCATAAATGGCGCGGTGAGGACCGAAGAGCAGGAAGAGATGGTGAAGCTGCTGAGGAAGAAGTCAGGCCTGGTGGTGGCTTTCGGCAGTTGTGCACACATCGGGGGCATCCCGGGGCTTGCGAACTTCTGGGACCGGGAGACGATTTTCGAGAGGGTCTACAAAGACGTCCCTTCAGTTAGGAACCCCGAGGGCATCTATCCCCAGCAGAAGACCAAGGTTGACGGAGTGGAGCTTACGCTTCCGGAGTTCTATGACACGGTGTATACCCTCGACCAGGTGATAAACGTGGATTACTATCTGCCTGGTTGTGCACCGCCACCGGACCTGATAATGAACGCGGTCACCGCCATCCTGGAAGGAAAACTCCCGGACAAAGGCTCGGTGCTCGCGCCGGACAAGTCCTTGTGTGACACCTGTCCGAGGAAAGACAGCAAGCCGGAGAAACTGAGTATCAAAGCCATAAGGAGACCTCACGAAGTCATCGCTGACCCGGAGAAGTGCTTTCTTGAGGAGGGAATCATCTGCCTCGGGCCGGCGACAAGAAGCGGATGCGGGGAGAGATGCATCAACGCGAACATGCCCTGTAGAGGGTGTTTTGGTCCGACCAAAGGAGTCCGGGACCAGGGCGCAAAGATGGTCTCTGCGATTGCGTCGATACTCGGCGTTGAAGATGAGGACAAAGTGACTGAGGAAGAGGTGGAGAGTCTGGTCAAGCAGATAGATGATCCGGCCGGGCTTTTCTACATGTACAGTCTGCCGGCGTCGATGTTGAGAAGGAAGAGGATGGGGTAAGGAGGGGAATATGGCGAGAAGAATAACGATTGACCCGATAACCAGGCTTGAGGGACACGGAAAGATAGAGATATTCCTTGATGACAAGGGAGACGTGAGCAAGGCGTACTTCCAGGTTCCTGAACTCAGGGGATTCGAGAAATTCTCTGAAGGACGCATGGCTGAGGAAATGGCGAGGATTACCCCCAAGATATGCGGGGTCTGTCCGACTGCTCATCACATGGCGTCGGGGAAGGCACTTGATGACTTGTACAAAGTGGAGCCACCGCCGGCTGCCAAGAAGATCAGGGAACTCATCAATTCCGCTTTCATGGCAGAAGACCACACGCTCCATTTCTTCTTCCTCGGTGGACCTGACTTCATCGTCGGGCCCCAGGCACCTGCGGCAGACAGGAACATCCTGGGTGTGATTCAGAAGGTCGGGCTTGATGCTGCCAAGCAGGTTATCGGTATCAGGAAGAAGCTGCGCAACGTTATTACGAAGCAAGGCGGCAGGGTGATTCATCCGGTATGCAATCTGCCCGGAGGTGTGTCCAAGGGAGTCACCAAGGAAGACCGGCAGGAGTATATCCAGACCGGCAGGGATGCGGTTGAGTTTGCCAAGTTCACGCTCAAGGCCTTTGAGGACATCGTGCTCAAGAACAAGGAGTATGTGGACGTCATTGTCGGAGACATCTACAAGCACGAGACCTACTACATGGGACTGGTGGACAAGAGCAACAAGGTGAACTTCTACGACGGTGACATCCGGGTGGTTGACCCCGAAGGCAAGGAGTTCGTCAAGTTCAAGGCCCAGGAGTACCTGGACCATATTGAGGAACGTGTCGAGCCGTGGAGCTATATCAAGTTCCCGTATCTCAAGGCCGTAGGCTGGAAGGGCTTTGTCGACGGGAAGGATAGCGGTGTGTACCGGGTGGCGCCCCTTGCCCGACTCAATGTGTCCGATGGAATGGCAACACCACTTGCCCAGGCAGAGTATGAGAAGATGTATGATGTCCTGGGCGGCAAGCCGGCACACAACACCCTGGCCTATCACTGGGCAAGGCTTATTGAGCTGCTCTACGCGGCGGAAAGGCTTCTGGAACTGGCCCAGGACGAGGAGATCCTCGACCCTGATGTGAGGAACATCCCGACAGCGATACCTGACGAAGGTATTGGAGTGGTGGAAGCACCGCGAGGCACGCTGTACCATCACTACAAGACAGACGAGAAAGGCATCATTACCGAAGTCAATCTGATAGTCGCCACCCTGAACAACTCTGCTGCCATGTGCATGTCCATTGAGAGGGCGGCGAAGGCATTGATAAAAGGTGGCAAGGTGTCGGACGGGCTTCTCAATATGGTGGAGATGGCTTTCAGAGCCTATGACCCCTGTCTTGCCTGCGCAACTCACAGCCTGCCGGGCCAGATGCCGCTTGAGGTGAATATCAGGAATCCTGAAGGAGATGTCACAAAGACGTTGCGGAGAGAATGAAGACCCTTATCATCGGCATCGGGAACCCCATCCTTACGGATGACGGAGTAGGCATCAGAATAGCGAGTGAGATCAGGAAACGATGTCTGCCCGATGTGGACGTTATTGAGGTGAGTCTGTCCGGGATCCGGCTGCTGGACTACATTGCCGGGTATGACAAGCTGGTCATAATCGACTCGATAAAGACAGAAGGGGGGATTCCCGGTACTCTGTACGAACTGGGTCTGGAAGACCTCGGCAGCCCGGGAGACCCGTCGTATTCACACGGGGTAGGTATTGTGACTGCGATTGAGCTTGGAAAGAAGCTGGGGTATGAGATCCCGGAACGAGTTGAGATATATGCCGTGGAAGTAGCGGACAACCTGACGTTTCACGAAGGCTGCGGCCCGGAGATGGAGGCGAGGATTCCAGACCTGACCGAGCGGATAGTCAGCAGCATTGCGGAGCAGAGGATGGCGGTTTGAGTGTGAAGAGTTCCAGCAAGTCGGTACTGGTAGTCGGCGCCGGGATAGCGGGCATCCAGGCAGCGCTTGACCTTGCCGAACTGGGTGCCGACGTTCATCTGCTTGAGCAGACCCCGTCAATCGGCGGCAGGATGCCCCAATTGGATAAGACCTTTCCGACGAATGATTGTTCAATCTGTATTCTTTCCCCGAAGATGAGTGAGTGCGCCCGGCATCCCGGTATTACGCTCCACATCTGCTCGTCGCTTGTGTCAGTGGAAGGCACGGCGGGTGATTTCAACTGCCGGATAAAGGAACATGCCCGGTACGTGGACCCGGACAAGTGCGTCGGCTGCGGGGTCTGTGCTGAGAAGTGCCCGGTCAAGGTTGCCGACGAGTTTGATGTGGAACTGAGACAGCGCAAAGCGATATACCGGTACTTTGCCCAGAGCATCCCGTCGAACTACGTCATTGACGCGGCGCACTGCCTGCAGCTCACCAAAGGGGTGTGCAAGCTGTGTGAGAAAGCCTGCGAAGCGGACGCAATCAACTTCAAGGACAAAGACAAGTTCATTGACCTGAATTGCGGCGCGGTCGTTCTGGCATCCGGGATCGACCCCCATAACCCTATCGGATATGGCCAGTACGGATACAAGGCATATCCGAATGTGGTAACCTCCATCGAGTTCGAACGGATGCTTTCGGCAAGCGGGCCTCAGAAGGGCCACGTTGTGCGGCCGTCGGACGGGAAGGAGCCCGGGAGGGTTGCGTTCATCCAGTGCGTCGGCTCAAGGGATCTGGAAAGGAAGCACGACTACTGCAGTTCGGTCTGCTGCATGTACGCAATCAAGGAAGCGGTCATTGCCAAGGAGCACAGCAAGGGAATCGAGCCGACCATTTTCTTCATGGACATCAGGGCGTTCGGCAAGGATTTTGACAAGTACTACGAGAGGGCTGAGTCGCAGTTCGGGGTTGAGTTCACAAGGGCGAGAGTCGCAAAAGTCACGCCTGCTGACGACGGCAACCTGAGGCTGCACTTCACCCGGGAGTACGGCAAGCGGGACAGCGAGGTTTTCGACCTGGTTGTGCTCTCGGTCGGCCTGGAGCCGCGTGAGGATATGGCTGAGCTTGCAGACAAGGTCGATGTTAAGCTGGACGAATACGGGTTCTGCCGGGCGGTTCCGTTTGAGCCGCTCAATACCGTGAGGCCGGGCATATTCGCCTGCGGCGCTGCGAACGGGCCCAAAGACATCCCGGAATCGGTGATGTCCGCTTCGGGTGCTGTGGCAGGCTGCGCCCGGTTCCTGGCCCTTGAGAGACAGGAGAAGGTCTCGAAAAAGGAGTTCCCCGAGGAGAAAGACGTTGTGGGCGAGCGGCCGCGGATTGGCGTGTTTGTCTGCCACTGCGGGATCAACATCGCCGGCGTAGTGGATGTCAAGGATGTCGCCGGATTTGCCGGGACTTTGCCCAATGTAGAATACACCGAGGACGTCATCTATGCCTGTTCCCAGGACTGCCTGGATACGATAAAAGAGAAAATCCGGGAGCATAACCTGAACCGGGTTCTGGTTGCCGCGTGCACCCCGAGGACCCATGAGCCGCTGTTCCGCGAGACGCTCAGAGAGGCCGGTCTGAACCAGTATCTCTTCGAGATGGCGAATATCAGGGACCAGTGCAGTTGGGCACACATGCACGAGCCTGAGCTGGCAACCGCCAAGGTCAAGGACCTGGTGGAGATGGGCGTTGCCAAAGCAAGGAACCTGTTTCCGCTTCAGAAACTGCCGATTGAAATCAACCCGAAGGCCGTGGTTGTTGGCGGCGGGCTGTCCGGCATGATTGCGTCTCTGGCAATGGCTGACGCCGGGTACGAAGTCTGTCTCCTGGAAAAAGAGAGCGAGCTCGGCGGGAATCTGGCCGGCATCCGCAACACACTGAACGGCGCGGACCCCCGGGAGCTCCTGCACAGTACTATCCTGAAGGTGGAAGACAGCAAGTTCATTACCGTCCACAGGAACGCCAGGCTGCAGAGCATCGAAGGCTACATCGGGCATTTCAAGACGACCTTTGAAGTCAACAGCCAGAAACCAGAAGCCAAGAGCAAAGAGCCGAGCGTCGAGTACGACCATGGCGTCGTAGTCGTTGCCACCGGGGCCAGGGAGTCAGAGCCTGCCGAGTACCTGTACGGAAAGAGCCGGCGGGTGATTACCCAGCTTGAGCTTGAGAAGCGGATTGCCGACCTCCCGAGATGCAAGACCGTGGTCATGATTCAGTGTGTCGGCTCCCGGGAAGGGGAGAGGCTCTATTGCAGCCGGGTATGTTGTGGCCAGGCCATCAAGAATGCCACGTTGATGAAGAAGATGCGGCCCGGCACCGACGTCTATGTGTTGTACCGGGACATCAGGACCTACGGTCTGGCCGAGAAGTACTACGGCCAGGCAAGGGACTTGGGTGTGGTCTTCGAGAGGTATGACCTGGACCACAAGCCCGAACTCGAGCCGGTGGACAAAAGCGACCCGGACAGCAAACTGAAGGTCAAGCTGGTGGATTTCCTGCTCGACAAGAAGATTGTGATCGAAGCAGACCTTGTTGTGCTTTCGGCCGCCATGGATGCCCCGAAAGAGAATGAGCAATTGGCAAAGATGCTCAAGGTGCCGTTGAACAAAGAGGGCTTCTTCCTGGAGGCCCACATGAAGCTGAGGCCGGTCGACTTCGCCACCGACGGGGTTTTCATGTGCGGACTTGCTCATTCTCCGAAGAACATTGATGAGTCGATAACCCAGGCAAAAGCCGCGGCAGCAAGGGCATTGGGCGTGTTGAGCAGGAAGGTCATTGAGGCCGAAGGTACCGTATCCTGGGTCAACCCTGATAGATGCACTGGTTGTGGTGTTTGTGTCAAGGCTTGTGCCTATGCCGCAGTCGAGTTGAAAGAGATGACGATGGGGTCGAAGGTTGTGAAAACGGTCGCCGAAGTGAATGAAGCGTTGTGCAAGGGTTGTGGTGCCTGTGCGGCGTCGTGTCGGTCCGGTGCTATCAACCTGAAGGGTTTCACGGACGACCAGATTTTCGAAGCGGTCAGCGCAATAACGACATGATTGAAGCGAAAGTGGAAAACACCATCGGACGGCACAAGGACTGGCAGCCCAAGATACTGGCATTCCTGTGCAACTGGTGCTCGTACGCCGGGGCAGACCTTGCCGGGGTTTCAAGGATTCAGTACCCTCCCAATATCCGGGTTGTCAGGATTCCCTGCTCAGGTAGAGTCAACCCGATATTCATTCTCAAGTGCCTTCAGAACGGGTTTGACGGGGTTCTGGTTTCAGGCTGCCATCCCGGAGATTGCCATTACATCTCGGGCAACTACGTGGCGCGCAGGAAGTTCGCCGTATTGAAGACGCTGCTGGAGTTCATGGGCCTGGAGCCGGGTCGGGTTCAGTTTTCCTGGGTGTCGGCCGGTGAAGGCGAGAAATTCGCCCAGGTCGTCACCAAAGTCACCGAGGACGTGAAGAAGCTCGGTCCTGCCAGGAAACTGGTGAGGAACCTTGAGCCTACAGAGACGAAGTACTGACATGGCGGACGTCGAGCAAGTGCTAAGAGAAACAGTGAGGAAGCTGCTGCAGGAGCAGAAGGTCTGCCGGGTAATCGGATATGCCCGGGGAAGTTCAGCGCTTCGCTCGACCCCGGTCTTTATTGAAGACGAAAAGGATGCGGACAGCCTGGTTTTCGACATCACCTGCGGCAACAATCTGACCCAGTACCTGAAGAAGTGCGGCAAGGCCGGGGATGGACGAGTGGGAATCGTGGCAAAGGGCTGTGACGGCAGGGCAGTGGTCCAATACATAGCCGAGGGTCAAGTCAAACGTGAGGGCATTCTCATAATCGGTATTCCCTGTGAAGGTGTGCTCGACCACAGGAAGGCCTGCGACAAGACCCAGGGCAGGGAAGTTTCCGAGTACCGGATCGAGGGTGAGAAGGTCGTGCTCAAGGGGAAGGATTTCGAAGTCTCCCTGGACAAATTTGATGTCCTGTCGGATTCCTGCAGGCGGTGTCGCTACCCGAGCCCGCCGGTACACGATGTGTTCATAACCGAGCCGAAAGAGGCTGCATCTCAGGAACCTGAGTGCAAAGAGTTCGATGAGTTCGAGAAGCTCGATGCTTCCGAAAGGTGGGCTTTCTTCGAGAACGAGTTCTCCAAGTGCATCAGGTGCTATGCCTGCCGGAACGCCTGCCCGATGTGCTATTGCGAGGAGTGCTTTGTTGACCAGAGCAATCCCCAGTGGTTCGGGAAGAGCACCGACCTGTCCGATACGATGATATTCCACATCGTGCGGGTTCTGCACACTGCGGGCCGGTGTGTTGATTGCGGAGCTTGTGAACGGGCCTGCCCCCTCGGTATCAACCTGGGACTGCTGAACAAGAAGGTCGAGAAGGAAATCCAGGAGAGATTCGGGTACACTTCCGGTCTGGACCCTGACGAAACTCCGGCAATGGCGGCTTTCGACGAGGAAGACAAGCAGGAGTTCATCCTGTGAGTGATATCCTCAAGCTGGACAAGAAGCGGCTTGACAAGTTCGTTGCTGCGTTGCTCTCAGAGTACCGTCTGTTCGGTCCGGTTGAAGCCAATGGCTTGACCAGGTTTGCCGAAGTAGAGTCAGCCGATGCACTGAAATTGGACTCCAACACGGATGAGTCGGCCAAAGGCATTTTCTTTCCCCAGGTTGAGACGATACTCACGTATGAGAACGGGAAGACAGAGACTCCGTCGGGTCCGGACAAGCCGATTGCGGTCCTCGGTATCAGGCCGTGCGATGCAAGGAGCCTGCTGATGCTGGACAAGGTCTTCGGCACCGGGAAATACAACGATTCCTGCTGGACCCGGCGATACGAGAACGCGCTCATAATCAGTGTGGGCTGCAATACGCCGCGGGCTGGTTGCTTCTGCAACTGGTTGGACCTGGGTCCGTTCAGCAAGCAGGGCTCAGACATCGCGCTCACTGATATCGGCGATGCCCTGCTGGTGGAGTCCTGCAGCGAGAAAGGAAGAGGTTTCCTGGAGAGTTCAGACGAGATTCCGTTCAGGAAGCCCACCGACGATGACCTGAGCAAAGCGGCCGGCGTCAGGGAGCACGCCGAATCATCGATGGAAGACAAGGTTGACATTTCCTCCATCAAGGCGGTTCTGGACAAGTCGTGGGACAGCTCGTTGTGGGACGAGCTTGCCGGGAAGTGCCTTTCCTGTGCAGTCTGTGCGTATTTGTGTCCGACCTGCCACTGTTTTGACATCCAGGACGAGAAGATGCCGGGCACGAGCCGGGGCAGGCGAATCAGAATCTGGGATACGTGCATGGCTCCCCAGTTCACGAAAGAGGCATCAGGTCACAACCCGAGACCGACCGGGAAAAAACGAATCCGGCAGCGGGTGATGCACAAGTTCAACTACTTCGTTGACGTGTTCGGCGAGATTGCATGCGTGGGATGCGGCAGATGCGTCCGGAGTTGCCCGGTCAATCTTGACATTCGCTACGTAATCAAGAGATTTATGGATGCCGGATAACTGCTACATTCCCATCCCGGTGACCGTAGACAAAATCCGGGAAGAGTCGGACGACAAAACCCTGAGAACGTTCGACCTGAGTTTCTGCGACGAGAAACAGGCGTTTGACTATCTGCCCGGTCAGTTCTGCCAACTGTCCGTCCTGGGAAAAGGCGAAGCCCCGTTCGGAATAGCGTCTTCGCCGACCGAGAAGGGATTCCTGAGATTCACTGTTAACCGGGTCGGGGTCGTCACAACCGCACTTCACTATCTGAAGCAGGGCGAGACAATCGGCCTGCGGGGGCCACTCGGGAATCACTATCCGGTGGAGAAGTTCAAAGGCCAGAACGTGGTGATTATCAGCGGCGGGTTTGCATTCACTACACTCCGGTCACTCGCGGTCTACATGTTCGCGCACCGGAAGGATTTCGCTGATATCACAGTTATCTATGGAGCCCGAAGGCCTGGTCTGCTCCTCTATCGCGACGAACTGGCCGAATGGGAGAAGCGGGACGACCTGAATCTGCATCTCACCATCGACAAGGAAGTGTCCGGCTGGGACAAGCGGGTGGGTTTTGTCCCGACTGTGACGAAGGAAGTGGCGCCCAGCCCCAAGGATACCTGGGCTGTAGTGTGCGGCCCGCCGGTGATGATCAAGTATACCTTGCCGGTTCTGTTTGACCTCGGATTCCCCCCGGAGAGAATCTATACCTCGCTCGAAAGAAGAATGAAATGCGGGATTGGGAAATGCGGCAGGTGCAATATCGGGTCCAAGTACGTGTGTGCCGACGGGCCGGTATTCTCCTATGCGGAGCTGCAGGAACTGCCGGAGCAGTATTGACAGGAGGCAGAATGGATGAAGTCAACCTGAGTGACCTTGATACGAAGTTCAAGTACGAAATCGCCGCGCGACCCGGCGCCGAGAATTTCAAACGCTGTTTCTCGTGTGGTACCTGCACCGCGAGCTGCCCGGTTGCAGAAGTCAACGAGGCTTATGACCCGAGGAAAATTATCCGGATGGCTATTCTGGGTATGCGGAAAGAAGTTCTGGCTTCGGATATCATCTGGATGTGCGCCAGATGCTATGTCTGCTATGCGCATTGCCCCCAGAATGTGAAATTCGCCGGCGTCATGGGTGTGCTGCGGGAGATGGCGGTCGAAGAAGGGTTCGCGCCCAGGGAACGACTTGAGCAGATGGAGGAGCTCGACCGGTTTGCCCAGGACTTGAGGTGCAATCTGGTGGAATACCTGATCAAGCCCGGTGCCGAGCAGAAGAAGAAAATCAAGTCCATGGTCCAGAGCAGGTTTAGCGCGAAATGAACTACCGGCGGCGAGTGTGGAGAAGAGCATGAAGCAAAGCACCAAGTTGAGTTTTGACGACCTTCTCAAGGACGTTATAGAAAAGGGCCTGTGCAATAAGTGCGGTGCGTGCGTTTCCTTCTGCACCGCCCACCAGATCGGGGCAATCGAGATGTGCTACTGTGTCGACAATCTGCCCCGATACGTGGACCCGGACAAGTGTTTCAGGTGTGGAATATGCTATCTCATCTGTCCCCAGACCCAGGAGCTCAATGAAGACGTCAAGGAGAAATTCGGATGGTCAGCTCCGGTTGGTGTCTTCCGGGATGTCGTTTCCGCGCGGGCAACCGATGCCGGGATAACGGAAGTTGCCACCGACGGCGGCGTGGTCACTGCGTTGCTCGCCTACATGCTTGAGAGCAAGACCATTGACGGTGCGATAGTCGCGAAGAAGACCGGGTTGTTCAACCGCGAGCCGGAAATCGCCACCACACGCGAAAGGCTTATCCAGGCGGCCGGGTCGCAGTTTTCCGAATCGTCGCATCTCGAAGGAATCGGCGAGAAGTATTCCACTTACGTGCCGATTCTTCCGGTGGTGAGGATGTTCGGCCCGAAGCGGACCACCAAATTGGCGGTTGTCGGTACCCCGTGCCAGATTATGGCGGTTCGCAAGATGCAGGTCCTGAACATACTGCCGGCAGATGCAATTCATTTCACTGTCGGGCTGTTCTGCATGCAGTGTTTCGCGTTCGAGGATCTCATGGGAAAAGGGTTCGTGAAGAAATACGTCATAAGGCCTGAGGACATCCTGAAGATCAACGTCAAGGAGGACTTCAGACTGGAGATGAAGTCCGGCGTGACCATTCGCGTGCCGTTTGACGAGATCGAGGATATCGCCAGACCGGCGTGTCTTGCCTGCCGGGATTTCGCCAATGACTTCGCGGACATCTCAGTGGGCGGTCTCGGCTCCCCGGATGGATACACCACCGCTGTAATCAGAACAACCCTGGCCAAGAAGGTCTTCACCGAAGCGGTGGACCAGGGGTACATCGAGCCTGCGGTCCTGTCCGAAGGAGACAAGAAAGGCGTGCTGTCCCTGATTGGGTCGGTTGCTGAGAAGAAGAAGGCGAGGGCCGCGAGCAGGCAGGACAGGCCCGAGTCATCCCTTCCCCCCGAAGAGCCGCACGGAGAGATGAAGGAACTGAAGACGAAGCTCGCCGGTCTCTCCGACGAGGATGACCTGTGCAGTGAATGCGAGAAACTGAATCGCCACTTGACCTGGGTTATCGGCTTTGTGAGTCACGAACTCAGCGCCACTTTGGGGACCGTTGTCATGAACATAAGCGCGCTCACAGACCCTGAGGTAGCCCGGAGACTCGATAAGGAAAAGCACGACCGAATGCTGCTGGGTGCGCTCAGCAGCCTGAACCTGATGCAGGATATGGTCAGGAATTATCTTGCGTCCTCAAAGGTGCGAACCGGCCGGCTCGCATTCGGTCCCCGCGTTGCCGTCATTGGAGACATCGTCGATGAGGTTGCACTGCGCCTCAAGTCCTCGCTGAGGGTGAAGGGGATGGAGTTCATCTGCGACCAGCGCGACGGTCTCGAGGTGATCTGCGACAAACGGTTGGTGCGTGTGGCGCTCAACAACCTGGTGCAGAACGCGATCAAGTACGGCACCGCGAATACGACAATCCGCTCGACGCTGAAGAAATGGAACGACGGGTTCGAGTTCGCAATCACCAACGAGGGTATCGGTATTCCTGAGGACAAGTTCGAAGCGGTGTTCGACGAGTACGCCCGATTCGATACCCTCGGCATCGGCGGAACCGGGCTCGGGTTGTTTCTGGTGAGGAAGATCGCCGGGATGCACAACGGCAGCGTCGGAGTAGACGCCGGGCGGATCCTCGACGGCAAGTTCATAACCCATAGAACACTCCGGGAGAACCCGGACCAGTATGATGTGGACCAGGATGACAGGGAAGTGAGAAGATTTGCCGCTTTCACCCTGCGCATTCGCAACTGCGCGCCGGCCGGAAGCGGCTCTGACAGAGCAGGAGGAACCCAAAATGGCTGACCAGAAGACGATACTGCTTGTGGACGACGACCCGAGTTTTCTCGAGGCAACGGCGAATGTCCTTGAAAGCTTTGGATATAAGACGAGACGGGCGATGAATCCTAAGGAGTGCTTCGAAGAACTGCAGAAGGAGCTGCCTGACCTCATGATCCTGGACGTGATGATGGCGCGGCTGGATTCCGGGTTTGACATCTGCCGGAAGGTCAAGACCGACGACAGAACCAAGCAGATTCCGATTCTGATGCTCACCGCGGTTGACAAGAAGTACCCGTTTGATTTCGGCGGCGCGGCCGGAGAGGCGGATTGGCTGCCTGTTGACGATTTCGTAGACAAACCGATCGAGGCCATGGAATTAGTGAAACATGTCCGCAAGCTTCTGAAGGAAGAGTAGCTTGCGAATGGTGAATGGCGAATGACGAGTAGCGGAACCCTGGAACCCTCGAATCCTGGCTCTGCGTCTTCGCAGGTGCCGTCCGACGCCTCACCCCCCTCTCCTGTAGGTGCCGTGCTTGTTGTTGGTGCCGGGATAGCCGGGATCCAGTCTTCGTTGGACCTGGCCGACTCGGGTTTCAAGGTCTACCTGGTCGAGAACACCCCAGCTATCGGCGGGACCATGGCGCAGCTTGACAAGACGTTTCCGACGAACGACTGCGCGATGTGCATCGTTTCGCCCAAGCTGGTTGATTGTGGTAGACACCCCAATATTGAACTCATCACCAATGCCGAACTTGCGGAACTGACCGGAACTCCGGGCAACTTCGTGGTGACAGTGAAGAAGAAACCTCGCTATGTTGACGAGGATAAATGCACCGGCTGCGGGCTGTGCATGGAGAATTGCCCGGTGACAAAGGCGGTCTACCTCGACCAGGAGAAGGTCGAGGTGAAGCTCGAACCTGACGACCTGAAGAGGATGCGGAGCATTATCGAGGAGTATAAGGACAAAGAGGGTGCGCTGCTGCCGGCCTTGCACGATATCAACATCAGCTACTCCTATCTCCCGGAACACGTACTGCGCTACGTCTCCGAGGAACTTGATATGCCCCTGAGCTTGGTTTACCAGATAGCGACTTTCTACAACGCGTTCAGCCTGAAGCCCAGGGGCGAATACACAGTCAAAGTCTGCATGGGAACGGCCTGCTACATAAAAGGCGGCAACAGGATTCTTGAAGCTTTTGAGAGAGCGCTTGGCATGAAAGTGGGGAACACCACTGAGGACCTGACGTTCGGGCTTGAGACCATATCCTGTTTCGGATGCTGCGGCCAGGCTCCGGTTGTGGTGGTGAACGAGGACCTGCACGGCCATTTCCGGATATCTCAAATCCCCAAGCTGCTTAGAAGCTACAAGGAGGCGGGGAATGTCAAAACTGAAGCCTGAGGACTTGGCGAAGATTACTGAAAAGGTGAAAAGGACAATGCTCCTTCGTGAAGGGACCGGTCGTGCAAAGGTCATTGTCCACATGGGCACTTGCGGGATAGCTTCCGGAGCGCGAGCGATCATGAGCGCGTTAATGAAGGAAATCGAGGAACGGAACATCAAAGACGTCATCCTGACCACTTCAAGTTGTGCCGGTCTGTGCAGCCGTGAGCCGATGATAACGGTCGAAGTTCAGGACCAACCGCCGGTGAAATACGTGGACTTGACTCCGGACAAGGCGAAGGAGATATTCGCCAAGCACGTCCTTTCAGGTGAAATCGTCAAGGAATATGCGCTGGCTTTCGGGAGTGAGAGGGTGCCGTGAAAAAGGGGTTCAAGGGGCCAAAGGGGTCAAGGGTTCGAGTCCTGGAACCTTGGATGCGAAGCCTGCACGCCCGGGGGCAGAACCCTGGAATCCTGGAACCCTAGGACCCTTTCTCCATGAAGGTATACAGAACCAACGTGATGCTCTGCACCTGCACGATGTGTGTTTCGGTCGGGGCGCTGGCGATTAGGAAGCGGCTTGAAGAGGAGATCAAGAAGCAGAACCTGGAAGACGAAATCCAGGTCATCCTCACCGGGAGCAGTTGGCTCTGCACCAGAGGCCCGACGCTGATAGTTCAGCCTGACGACGTGGTCTATCAGTTCCTGAAAGAGGAAGATATCCCTCATCTGGTTGAGGAGCATCTGCTCAAGGGCAGGCCGGTGAAGTCCCTGATGTACGTCCATCCTGAGACCCTGTACCCGATTGAGAAGCTGCACGATGTTCCTTTCTATCGCGACCAGCGGCTGATTGCGCTCTGGAACAGAGGAATCATCGACCCGGACCAGATTGACGAGTACATCGCCAGGGACGGGTACAAAGCCCTGGCAAAGGTGCTGAAAGACATGACCCCCGCGGAGGTAGTCCAGGAGATAGCGGACGCGGGGCTCAGGGGTCGTGGTGGTGCCGGCTTCCCGACCGGCAGGAAATGGGAGTTCTGCCGGAGCAACCCGAATACGCCCAAGTACCTTATCTGCAATGCCGATGAGGGTGACCCGGGTGCTTTCATGGACAGGTCGATAATCGAGGCTGACCCCCATTCACTGATTGAAGGGATGCTGATTGCCGCCTACGCAATCGGGGCGAGCAAAGGCTACGTGTATATCAGGATTGAGTACCCGCTGGCGATCAAGAGGCTGATCAGTGCGACCGCTCAGGCCAGGGAGTACGGATTGCTCGGGGAGGACATATTCGGTTCGGGCTTTGACTTCGACATCGAGATATTCCGGGGTGCCGGCGCATTTGTGTGCGGTGAAGAGACCTCACTGATTCATTCGATCGAAGGCCGGCCGGCAGAACCGGCCCAGAAGCCTCCCTTCCCGGTTCAGCGAGGGGTATTTGGGAAACCCACGGTCATCAACAACGTGGAAACCCTGACAAACCTGCCGAGGATAATCAACTTCGGGGCAGAATGGTTTGCCGCAATCGGGACCGAGAAGAGCAAAGGCACCAAGGTGTTCTCTCTGGCCGGGAATATCAACAACGCCGGGCTGGTGGAAGTGCCGATGGGAATAACCCTGCGCCGGATTGTCTATGATATCGGCGGTGGCATCCCGAACGGGAAGGAGTTCAAGGCCGTCCAGACCGGCGGCCCGTCCGGCGGTGTCATCCCGAAGAGCTTGCTCGACCTGCCGGTGGACTACGAACGACTGCAGGAAGCGGGCGCAATCATGGGATCGGGCGGTTTGATCGTGATGGATGAAGACAGTTGCATGGTTGATATCGCCAAGTACTTCATCGAGTTCACCAAGGACGAATCCTGCGGAAGGTGCACTTCCTGTCGCGAGGGACTCGCGGCAATGCATGAGATTCTGACGAACATCTGCGAGGGAAGAGGGAAGGAAGGTGACATAGAGCTTCTGGAGGAACTGGGAGAAGCAACCAAGGAAGCATCCTTGTGCGGGTTGGGTAAGACCGCACCCAATCCTGTGTTGAGCGCTGTGCGTCATTTCAGGAATGAGTACGTCGCCCATATCAGGGACAAGAAGTGCCCGGCCAAGGTGTGCAAAGCGCTGATTGAGTACGAGGTGGACAAGGACAAATGTACCGGCTGCACCCTGTGCGCACGGAACTGCCCTTCCCAGGCTATTACCGGCGGGAAGAAGAAGCCGCACAGCATCGACCGGACCAAGTGCATCAAGTGCGGGGTCTGCATCGATGTCTGCAAGTTCGATGCAATACTGGTCACAACAGGAGAATCACCATGACGGTTGAGAAAGGGAAGAAATAACAGAATGACACTCGAAGAAATCAGCAGGACCATTGAGGCGGAAGTCATAACCGGTCAGGACAGCCTCAAGACCGAAGTGAGAATCGGCTGTGCTTCCGACCTGATGAGCGACGTCCTGGCTTTTGCCAAGCCCGACGCAATCCTCCTGACAGGACTGGCGAACCGGCAGGTTGTCTACACGGCTGACGTGGCGGACATCCACGCGATCTGTTTTATCCGCGGCAAGAGGCCGGATGAAGAGACGATCAAGCTGGCCGAACAGAAGGGCCAGGTTCTGATGACAACCCGGCTGCCGATGTTCGTGAGTTGCGGCAGGCTGTTCAAGAACGGGCTGACCGGTCTGGGCTATCTGGACATCAGCAAGAGGAATGACCGAGGATAGAAGTTTCACCAAGATCCAGGAGCTGACCTATGAGCTCAGGGTCAGGGATGCGATGGTCGCGGACGTGATTACGGTGAGGCCGAAGCAGGCGATTCATGACCTGAGAGACATGATGCGGGACAAGGGTTTCTCCGGATCTCCGGTGGTGGACAAAGGGAAGGTGGTTGGGCTGATCAGCATTGAGGATTTCATCAAGTGCCTTGCCCAGGGCGAAATGGACGTTCTCATCGAGCAGAAGATGACCAGGGATCCGGTAACGCTGTACGCCGACGAGCCGCTGGTCCATGCTGTCAAGAAATTCGACCAGTATGGGTTTGGTCGCTTCCCGGTGATCGAACGGAACGGGAGAAAGCTGGTCGGCATTCTCACCAAAGGCGATATCATCAAGTGCCTGCTGAAGAAACTGGAGGTCGAGTACCACGAGGAAGAGATACACCGGTACCGGGCAAGTCACATCTTCGAGGACATCGTCGCGGACAAGACGAACCTGGTCCTCAGATACGACATCACAGGCAAGGATTTCGACCGGGCCGGCCAAGCGGCAAGCGAACTCAAGAAGGCACTGCATCGGCTCGGTATCCAGCCCGAGATAGTGCGCCGCATAGCGATTGCCGCATTCGAGGCGGAGATAAACATCATTGTGTTCACGGACGGGGGGCAGCTTTCGATCTCGGTCTGTTCGGAGCGGATTACAATTACCGCGTCGGATTCCGGGCCCGGGATTGCCGACATCGAGCAGGCGATGCAGCCCAGCTTTTCTACCGCCCCTGACTGGATACGGGAAATGGGGTTCGGGGCCGGAATGGGATTGTGCAATATCAAGAACTGCACCGATGAGATGAACCTGGTTTCAGAGGTCGGCAAAGGGACGACGCTTGAGGCCGTTGTCTACCTGAATGGGAAATCATGAAACTCAAAGAGATCGTAGAAAAACTGAACCTGGAAGTGGCTACTCCGGCCAGCGACCTTGACAGAGATGTGAGCGGCGGGTATGCGAGCGATCTGCTCAGCGATGTGATGGCCAACTCCCGGGAGGGCAATGTCTGGGTTACAATGCAGATCCATCAGAACATCATAGCCGTGGCTTCCCTGAAAGAGCTTGCCGGGATTGTCGTCGTGAACGGAAGAAAGCCGGAGCAGAAGGTCCTGGCAAAAGCGGAGCAGGAGAACATCCCGGTCATGCTGACCGGGTTGCAGGCCTTTGAGATTGCAGGGAGACTCTGCGAACTCGGGATACGCGGGAATACGAAGTGACGAAGCCAACAGGATGCTCAAGAACCTGAAGATGGACCTGCACGTTCATACCTGTCTTTCTCCGTGTGGCGACCTGGCGATGCTGCCCAGGCGGATAGCAAGCAGGGCGCGTCAGCAGGGTCTGGATGCGATTGCGATTTCCGACCACAACTCTGCAGAGAATGTAGTTGCGGTGAGGAAGGCCGCGGAGCAAGAAGGGGTTGCTGTTATCGGCGGGATCGAGGTCACGTCTGAAGAGGAAGTGCACATCCTGGCTCTGTTCGATGATGACGAAGGCCTGTTTGAGCTCCAGCGCGTCATTTACGACAACCTGCCCGGGGTCAACGACGAGCAGGCTTTCGGAGAGCAGGTGCTGGCTGATGAGCACGACGAAGTGACCGGTATCAATGACAGGCTTCTGATCGGGGCAACCGAATTGTCGGTTGACACGATTGTGGATACGATTCATTCTCTTGGTGGACTTGCGATTGCGGCCCACATCGACCGCGAGCGATTCGGCATCATCGGCCAGCTCGGGTTCATCCCCGAGGGGCTGGCGCTGGACGGTGTCGAGGTGGCGGCCGAGAAGAGGGCTCAGGAAGAGGGTTCAAGGGTTCAAGGGTTCAAGGGTTCAAGTCCTGGGACCCTGGGACCCTCGACCCCCTTTCCTGCGATTACGTCCTCCGACGCCCATTTCATAGATGACATCGGCAGGAGTTCGACCGTTTTCCTGGTTGAGGAAGCAACGGCGAGTGAAATAGGAAAGGCCCTGCGTAACGAAGATGGAAGATCTATCCTTGCATGTTCTTGACGTAGTCGAGAACTCGGTCATGGCCGGGGCCTCGGAGATCAGGATCGGCATCAATGAGGACACTGAGAAGGACCTGCTCAGTATTGAGATAGAAGACAACGGCAGCGGAATGGACCAGGAGACTGTCAAGAAAGTGCTTGACCCGTTCTATACGACCAGGACTACGCGCCGGGTGGGCCTGGGCCTGCCCCTGCTGGCACAGGCGGCCCGGGAAACCGGCGGTGGTATCGAAGTCAGCTCCGAAGTCGGCAGGGGTACGAGAATACGGGCTTCGTTCCAGTACAGCCATATCGACCGTAAGCCTCTCGGCGACATGGAAGAAACCCTGGTGACTCTGATTGCCGGTCATCCGGAGATACACTTCGTATACGAGCATCGGGACGGCGAAACCAGCTTCAGGCTGGATACCGACGAGATGCGGAAAACACCCAACCACGGACAAGACAGATGAGCAACGAAAACAGTATGGTGAGCCTGACAATCAACGGCAAACAGGTCGAGGTCGAACAGGGCAGTTCGATACTCCAGGCGGCAGGCAAGGTCGGTGTGAAGATACCGACCCTGTGCTATCACAAGGCGCTGCCGGCCTATGGTGCCTGCCGGCTCTGCCTGGTCGAAGTGAGCCAGAAGGGCGGCCCGGCGGCCATTCACGCATCATGTACCTATCCGGCCCAGGACGGGCTTGTCGTTGAGACTGACACTCAGCGCGTGAAGCAGACCCGCAAGGTCATGGTGGAATTGCTGCTGGCGCGGTGCCCGGATTCCGAAGAGGTCAAGCGTCTTGCCGGGGAAATGGGGGTCGGGAAGCCGAGGATCAAGCCGAAGAACGAGGATTGCCTGCTCTGCGGGCTCTGCGTCCGCGTGTGCCGGGACCGAATGGGGAAAGGGGCAATCGGGTTCACCGGCAGAGGCGACAAGCGTCTGGTGCAGCCGGCGTTCGACGTCCAGTCAGACGTATGCCAGACCTGTGGCGCGTGCTTTTCCGTGTGTCCGGCCAAGTGCATCAAGTGCGAGGAGATTACGCACAACAAGCCGGTTCCGATTCTGTCCGAGTTCGACGAAGGCCTGGTGGAGAGATCGGCGATATACATTGCCTACCCGCAGGCGGTCCCGAACTACGCTACGATTGATGCCGAGCATTGCATCCACCTGCAGACCGGCGAATGCCAGATCTGCAAGGAGTTCTGCGAATCGGACGCAATCGACTTCGACCAGAAAGAACAGCAGCTTACTTTCGACGTCGGGGCGGTCATTGTCGCCGATGGTGCGGAGAAGTTCAACCCTTCGCTCAAATCCGAGTTCGGGTACGGCAAGTGCCGGAACGTCGTGACCAGCATCGAGTTTGAGCGGATCCTGGCCGCTTCCGGGCCTTTTGCCGGCCACGTCCAGCGGCCTTACGACGGCAAAGTCCCGAAGCGAATCGCCTGGATCCAGTGCGTCGGGAGCAGGGACGACATGGAAGACCGGAAGTACTGTTCGTCGGTCTGCTGCATGTACGCCATCAAGGAAGCGATTATCGCCAAGGAGCACGTCAAAGGGGTCGAGCCGACGATATTCTTCATGGACATCCGGGCCCATGGCAAGGATTTCGACGCGTTCTACAACCGGGCAAAGGACCAGCATGGCGTGCGGTTCGTCCGGTCCCGAGTCGGCAAGGTCCTGGAGGTTCCGGAGACCGGGAACCTGCTTGTGTACTACACCACGGAGAGCAACCCGCGGCAGTTGTGCGAGGAGTTCGACATGGTGGTGCTCTCGGTCGGACTCGAACCGAGGCAGGCCAACGCGGTTCTTGCCGACAAGCTGGATGTCAAGCTGAACAAGTACCGGTTCTTCAAGACTTCGACTTTTTCGCCGGTTGAGACGAGCCGGCCCGGGATATTCGTGTGCGGTCCGGCCTGCGGCCCGAAGGACATACCGGAAACCGTAATGGAGGCATCGGGCGCCGCGGCTGCGGCCGAAGGCGTGGTAGCCGAGGCCCGGGGGACCGCGATTGTTCCCAAGACGTACCCCGAGGAAAGGGATGTCATGGGCGAGGCGCCGCGGATTGGTGTGTTCGTCTGTCACTGCGGCATCAACATCGGAAGCGTGGTGGACGTTCCCGGAGTTGTCGAATTCGCCCGTGAACTGCCCGGCGTTGTCTATGCCGAGAACAACCTGTTTACCTGTTCCCAGGATACCCAGCAGAAGATTACCAGCATCATTGAGGAGCAGAGGCTCAACCGGGTGGTAGTTGCGTCCTGCTCGCCCAGGACCCATGAGCCGCTCTTCCAGGAGACCCTGCGCGAAGCCGGCCTGAACCCGTGCCTGTTTGAGATGGCGAATATCCGGGACCAATGCTCCTGGATTCACGGGCACGTGCCGGAGCAGGCCACGGTGAAGGCGAAGACCCTGGTTCAGATGGCGGTGGCAAAAGCGGGGTTGCTCGAGCCGCTGCACTCAGTCATGCTCCCGATGTGCCAGAAAGGACTTGTAATTGGCGGGGGCCTGGCCGGGATGACGGCCGCTTTGTCGATTGCCGACCAGGGGTTCGACGCGATACTGGTCGAGCGCGAGGGTGAGCTGGGTGGCAACCTGAGAAACCTGTACCACACGATTGAAGGCGAGGATATCCAGGAGCACCTGGAGACCATGGTCCAGGAAATCGAGAACCACCCGAGAATCAAGGTGTACAAGTCGGCGACTATCGAGCAGGTCGAAGGGTATATCGGGGACTATAAGACGACAATCGAAATGGCAAAGGGTTCAAGGGTTCAAGGGTTCAAGGGTTCAAGTGAACTAGAATCCTCGAATCCTCAGACCTTTTCTTTCGAGCACGGGATTGTCATCGTTGCGACCGGTGCCGAGGAATCCAGACCCAAAGAGTACCTGTACGGCGAGGACGAGCGGGTAATCACCCAGACCGAACTGGAGAAACGGATGCAGGACCCGCAGGCCCACAAGCTGGCCAGGCTCAAGAACGTCGTGATGATCCAGTGCGTCGGGTCAAGGGATAATGAACATCCTTACTGCTCGCGGGTATGCTGCCAGGAAGCGGTGAAGAACGCGCTCAAGCTCAAAGAACTCAGTCCCAAAGTGAACATCTACGTGCTGTACCGGGACATGCGGACTTACGGCTTCCTCGAAGAGCACTACCAGCGTGCCCGCGACAACGGCGCGATATTCGTCAGGTACGACGAGGAACAGAAGCCGGTCGTCGATAAGGATGGCGACAAGCTGAAGGTAAGAATGAGGGATAATCTCCTGGAGACCGATCTGGTTGTGAATCCGGACCTTGTCGTGCTTGCCCCGGCAATAGTCCCGCACGAAGATGCCGCAGACATTTCCCAGATGCTCAAAGTCCCGCTGAATGAGAACAACTTCTTCCTTGAAGCACACGTCAAGCTGCGGCCGGTTGACTTCGCGACCGAAGGCGTATTCCTGGCCGGGATGGCACATTCGCCCAAGAACATCCCGGAAGCCATCGCCCAGGCGAAAGCCGCGGCAGCAAGGGCCGGTACGATTCTTTCCAAGGATACGTACGAGGCGAGCGCCACAACCTCGGTAGTGGACGAGGACGTGTGCGCGGGCTGCGGGCTCTGCGTAGCCACCTGTCCGTACAATGCCCCGGAACTCGTTGCGATAGAGACCAAGATTGTGTCCCACATCAACGAGGCTTTGTGCAAAGGTTGCGGGAACTGCGCCGCAATATGCCCGGCCGGTGCAATCAGCCATCTCGGGTTCAAATCAGAGCAGACCGCGGCAATGATGAACGCCGCGTTGAGAGCAATCTAGACAAAGCGCTGGTCCTGAATAGAGTAAAGGATATGAAACAGCAGGAGGCTGATATGAAAAGAGTTGTTGGATGCTTAGTCGGTGTGGCTGTGCTTGCCGGTATTTCCTGGTCTCAGCCTGAAGAGCCAGAGAGTCAGGCCGGTCTGTTTCTGCTGGTTGAAAAAGGCAAGTGCGGGTACATTGACCAGAACGGAGAAGTGGCTATCGAGCCTCAGTTTGACATGGCCGGGAGTTTTTCTGAAGGAATGGCACCGGTTGCGCTTGGCGGAGTTGCCGGCGGCAAATGGGGGTTCATTGATGAGTCGGGCACAATGGTTATCGATACGTTGTATGATGCCGCCGGGGGGTTTTCCGAAGGGCTGGTCAGGGTGAGCCGAAAGGGCAAGTGGGGCTATATCGACGTTTCCGGGAAAACTGTTATCGAGCCGCAGTTCGAGATGGCATATGACTTCTCCGAAGGCCTGGCTGATGTGGAAGTTGACGGCAAATGGGGCTTCATTGACAAGTCGGGTAAGATGGTCATCGAACCCAAGTTCTACCGGGTAGAAGGTTTTTCAGATAAGCTGGGCGCCGCGGTGGTGGAGATGGGCGGCAAATGGGGTTTTATTGACACTGCCGGAGAATGGGTGGTGGAGCCGCAGTATGACTGGAGCCACGGATTCTCCGAAGGCCTGGCACCGGTAAGGGTAAACGGAATGTGGGGCTTTGTTGACAAGGCCGGGAATGTCGTGATTGAACCGCTGTACACTGATGCGTTCCGATTCTCCGAAGGCCTGGCACCGGTCGCAAATGAGAATGCTTCCTGGGGCTTCATCAACAAGGCCGGGGAGATGGTAATCGAGCCGCAGTTCGACCGGGCCGGAATGTTCACCAACGGCTTGGCCCGGGTCGAGACCGGCCCGGACTGGGGCTATGTCGACAAGACCGGCGCTTTTGTGTGGAAAGGCCCGCAGTAGCCGTTCTGCCGATTGACTGAAACCAGTGGATTTGCGATTTCCAATTCTGGATTGCGGATTAGCTACGTGCGCTTCTTGAGAGTTTTGATTGACGCGACAACCATCGCGAGTATCTCGCTAGCCTCTATTATGAGCTCATCAACTTCCCTCTTCGGCACGATACCGCTTTCTACCAGTAACTCCATCCAGTAAACCGATTCATCAGCCTCTTCTTCCACAATCCCCAACTTGGCAATCATGTCCCTTACTGATTTCGCCCGGCAGGAGGCGCGGTAGTTAGCTCCGACAGAAGTCGCCGAACGCAGCAACTGCCGGCCAATCACATCAGCGGCCCGGGTTCTGGGTAGTGCTCGCACAAGCCGAATTGCTTGAAGTCCGAGTCCCTTGGTCCTTCTCTTGAACGTATTCTCATCCATGCGGCTATCCTATCGAACAACCCAGTTCCGTCAATCCAAAATCCCCAATCAGAAATCCCCAATTCATGGGTCGGATTCAGAAACAAGAAGCCTGTCGGTGACTGTAACCCATTTCCGTTTGGGCCTGCAGTTGGGCTCGGAAGAAGCTCCAGAAGCTGAGCCCGGTTCTGAATCCGGGCCTGAACTGGAGGCTGAGTTCGGAAATGAGCCCGAAGCTGAACCTGGAGCTGAGTTGGGAGCTGAGCCGGATTCTGACTTCGCAGGTGAGGCTCAGGTTGAGGTCGGTTTTGAGTCCGATTCTGACCCGGCATTTGACTAAGCAACTGAAATCCCGGCTGATATCCGAACTGACTTCGGTTTTGACCCAGGAACTGAGCCGAATTCTGACCTCGGTCCTGAGCCTGGAACTGAGATTCCGCCTGAGATGGAAGTTCAATAGGGGGGTGACTCCCCTACTCACTTTCCGGGGCCTCCTGAGACCCGGCTTCTGAGGTAAGTCACCAAACCACAAGGAATTAGCTTCTCAGGATTCGGCACGATGTGTTTGATGTGCCTATGGCCGAAGATTCAGAACAATGAGCAGACGCGTTGCGGCTGGCCGTTGGCCGTCAGCCATCGGCTGCTGGTTGTTGGCGGTCAGCAGATGCTGCTTGTCACCTTGAGCGCTAGCGCAAGCGCCGCCCTTGTCATTCTGAGGGAGCGTAGCGACCGTGAGAATCTCTCTGCGCTTGTTGCGCTCCTTGTCATTCCGAGGCGAAGCCGTGGCAATCTCTGGCCGTCAGCCGTTTGCGGCACGCGGTAAGCGGTAACGTTTGACAAGCGGTCGCTCCCGTCCTATCTTGCAGGTGATGGAACACGGATGCCTTGCGACGAGTTCTACTTCGGCGACAACCTCAGAGTCCTGCGCGAGCAGATTCCGCAAGGATGCACCGGAATACGACACAAGAAAAGGGCTGGCGTCACGATCAATCCCAAGTGCTAGATGAGGCTTGAGCCATGCTGATAGTGCGTTCGCATGGTGGTGTTCCCATCCGGCTGACCGACGAAAGGTGGAACCACATTGCAGCGCGCCACCCCGAAGTGTCCGGCTGGCGCGAGCGAGTTCTGGAAACCGTCTCAGAACCGGATATAATTCAGCAAGGCGACTATGAAGAACTCCTTGCCATTCGCGAGTATGCCGAACTGCCATTGGGCCGCTATGTCGTGGTCGTCTATCGAGAGACCGGTCCTGATGACGGGTTTGTGCTCACAGCGTACTTGGCGGGTCGAGTGTCCGCAAAGGGGAGAGTGATATGGAAACGGTAAAGATTCTTGAGAAACCGACCAATCTGTCCTGGGATTACGACGAAGAAGCCGACGTGCTCTACTGTGCGGTCGGCGAACCGCGGCCGGCAGAAGGCGTTGACATTGGCGAAGGCGTGGTTCTGCGTTTCGACCCGGCGCGCCGCGAGGTCGTCGGATTGACGGTCATCGGTTTGCGTGCGCGCCTCATCAAGAGCCTGGAGTCCGAAGACTGAGGCAGGCATCAAGCGTGAGGCCGACAGCAGCCGAGAGCTGTGAGCCGCGAGCTGTTAGCCGAAGAAGCCGATTGGAGCGAAGCGGAATGACCGAAGGGACTGACCCCTGGGAAGGTGCCATTCGATGGTACAAGGTACCGTCCGACGGCACAAACTGCCTGCCTGTGCACGGCACGCAGACAGGCCATCCGATGGCAGACCAGACGGGGTCGGATGGGTAGGAGATAGTCGAGTGTCAGGTTCTGACTCCAGGCAGCCCGGCAGGTCAACGAGAAAGACCGGTGGCTATCTGATTCCGGTGGAGCAAATCGAGCAGGCGATTCTGGTAATTCGAGGTCAGCGGGTGATGCTGGGTGCGGACCTGGCGGTGCTCTACGGGGTGACCACCAAACGGCTCAACGAGCAAGTGAAACGTAACCGGAGCCGTTTCCCGGAAGACTTCATGTTTCAGCTTACGCTTGGGGAGAAGGACGAACTGGTCGCAAAATGCGACCGGTTGTCAAAGCTCAAACATTCGTCAAGCCCCCCGCGTGCTTTCACTGAACACGGTGTGGTGATGCTTGCCAGCGTGCTGAACTCGAAGCGGGCTGTTGAAGTCAGCGTTTTTGTAGTCCGGGCGTTCATCCGGATGCGGAGGATGCTGGCAGACCACCGGAAACTGGCACTCAAGCTTGCAGAACTCGAGAGCCGACTGGATACTCACGACCGCAGTATCCGTTCCCTCATGGCCGCGATGCGCCAGCTCATGCAGCCGCCTGAGCACACGAAAGTCCTGGGCGTTGGATTCAAGGGCAAGAAGGAGAAGTAGTCTGGTCGTTATGAGCCGCTCCGTCACGTCGACGCTGATGGAAACATCTCTCAGATTCAGCCGCCAGCGGTTAGCGGAAAGCGGTCGGCGGAAAGCGATTGGCCGTTAGCTGTCAGCCGTAAGCTGTGAGCCGAACTGCTTGACACCCGTAGCAGTCTGACTATAGCATACTGTGATGAACTGGCGAGAACGTAAGATAAGGGGACATACTCAATTCAATCAATCACGTCTCCGGCATCGGCACCGAGTTAGGTATTATGCCCCCTTAATGGCAACGTGCTTCACACTCGTCCAAGCCGCTCTCAATCCGAAACCCGAAATCCAGAACAAAATCGTGTATTCATTGTAGCTTTCATTGTAGCTTTCATTGTAGCGTTCATCGTGTCCTGAAAGGTGTCGGCAAACCTGTCTTGCAGCGCTTCGGCAACGGCTTCGACAAACGCCTGGCACATCGCTTCGGAAATCGCTTCGCGAACTGCTTCACGCAAGCCT